>JBDRVN010000039.1:0-16650 GCA_039801885.1 Caldifarciminota bacterium | reverse complement strand
ATAATGTGATAAAATTCCAATATCTAACAGCCAATTATTACCAATCAAATACGGTCGGTATTGAAGACCAGACGAATACGATTGGAATATGTGCTTTATATAATGGTAGTTATCATCGAGCATCAGCACAAATTCAAGCAGGAAGGGCGATAAAGATTATTACTGGTCAACCACTGCCAAGAGTAGGCATTTTCGAAATTACCAAGAAAGAAGGTGAGATTAATAAATATGGTAAACCAAAAAAATTACCAACAATTCTCAAAGGCTCTTCAATTATTTTACCAATAAGAGATGAAGAAGTTATTCTTTATGATATCACCGGTAAAAAGGTAAAAGAGTTAAGTAAAGATTTTAAAATTGAAAAATTGCCTTCGGGAATCTATTTAATGAAAATTGATAAAAAAGATTATAAAATAGTTATTTTAAAATAAAGGAGGAAAAATGAAAAAATTTCTTTTCTTAATTCTTTTTATTTCTTTAATCTTTTCTAAAGAGATATTGATAAAGATAAGTAATGTTTCAAAAGAGGAAATTCCTTTTCTTTTAAAAGAAGGCTTTTATATTTACGAGGCTAGCGAAAATTACATTATTGGTGCGATTGACGAAGAGAAATTTTTACCTATTAAAAATAAATATTCTTATGAAATTCTAATTGAAGATATGTTAGATTATCATCAAAGGATGGCTCCGGGTGATAATTTTGGTAGATTCCACTCTTATCAAGAAATAGTTGATACTTTTAATATTATTGCTCAAAATAATCCTGATTTAGTAAGATTAGATACGATTGGCTATTCGGTTCAAAATCGATTAATTTTGGCGATGAAGATTTCTCAAAATGCCGGTAGTGATGAGCACCGGCCAAGAATTGTTTGGGATGGAACAACCCACGGAAATGAGAATATTGGTGCCGAAGTTTGTCTTTATTTAGTAAAATATTTACTTTCTAATTATGGAGCCAACCCATTAGTAACCCATTTGGTTAATACAAGAGAAATCTGGGTAATTCCGATTGTTAATCCTGATGGAATGGTTGCGCGAACAAGATATAATGCGAATGGCGAAGATTTAAATAGAGATTATGGTTTTGCTTGGTGGCAGGATACACCTGCTCCTTTTTCTCAACCAGAAATTAGGGCAATAAGAAATTTCTTCCAAAGAGCGCCCTTTGTTCTTTATATTACCTATCATTCCGGAACAACAGCAGCAATGTGGCCTTGGTCTTATACTACTGCTGCTACTTATGACAGTATTTTTCATTTCTTTTTAACCCAAAGATACAGTTTTTATACCGGTTATCCTGCTTTTCAGATTGCTCGGGGTTTATATGAAGCAAGAGGAACTTCTTCTGATTTTGGTTATGGTGCCGAAGGTGCTTTATGCTTAGCAATTGAATTATGTTCTCCCCATGTGCCAGATACAACTCAGATTGATACTATTTGTCGGGCAAATCTAAGTGCCAATATGGAAATGTTAAAAAGAACCGCTTGGGGAATAAGAGGAATAGTTTACGATTCATTAACCAATGAACCAATAAAAGCAATTATTGAACTACAACCTCCTTATTCACCAATTTATAGTGATACCTGCGGATACTTTTTCCGTTATTGTTCTGAAGGGACATATTCTTTAAGAATTTTCGCTAATGGTTATCAAGAAAAAATAATTGATAATATTTATGTTCCTCCCGATACTTATATTTTTGTTGACATTCCATTAGTAAGAGATACTATCCAACCAATCTTTGCTTACAAAAATGTTTTTGCTATAATTAATGATCAGCCCAATTATATCAACTATACTTTTCCATCTTTTGTTTTAGGTAGAGAGAATAACAAAAGATTGTCTTTAGGAGTTAAGGGATGGGTTGTTTATGATATGCAATACCCGATTATTAATGGACCCGGTATTGATTTTATAGTTATTGAAGATACTATTGACCCGGAAGGATGTAGTGTTTATGTAAGTAATAACTGGAATGGACCTTGGTATTTTTGCGGCGTTGATACCGGAAATTCTTATTTTGATTTATCAAGAGCAGGAGTTTCTTATTGCCGTTATATAAAAATTATTGACCAAGGATATGGTGTTAATGGACCGACAGGTGGTTACGATTTGGATGCTATTGAAGCAATTGTATCTAATGTGCCAGTATTAACAATTCAGCAGATTGTAATTTATGATTCTTTAGGAAATAATAATGGAAGAATTGATCCCGGAGAGACTTGTTTTTCGATTATTAATCTGAGAAATATCGGCAGAACCTCGGCTAATAACATTATTGGAATATTAAAAACCAACGACCGGTACATTACTATTTTAGATTCAATCGGAAGTTTTGGCGATATTCCGCCAGATTCTTTAAGAAATAATGAAAATGACAGATTTCTTATTTATGCTTCTTCTCAAACACCCAGAGGTCATATTGCTAATTTCCAACTTTATCTTTATGGTTCAAACTATACCGATTCTTTAAGATTTAATTTAGTCATTGGTGAATTGACGATAACCGACCCAATACCTGATAATCGCCAACCTGAGCCTTTATATTATGCCTATGACGATGTTGATACCTTTTATCAACAGACAGAGCCTTTTGAATGGGTGGAAATAAGAAATCTTGGTATGAGATTATCTATTACTCAAGATGACCAAACGATTAGGATTCCTTTGCCATTTCCAATTTATTATTATGGAGTAAGGTATCGAGATTCTTTATCAGTTTGTGGTAATGGGTGGATAAGTCCGATAAGGACAACTTTAACCAGTTATAACAATCAATCTTTGCCTGATCCAAGTTCAACAAATCCGAGTGCGATGATCTGTGTTAATTGGGATGATTTATATCCACCTTATGGTAATGGCATTTGGTTTTATAATGATACATTAAATCACCGGATGATTTTAGAATGGGATAGTGTTCATTATTATAATCCAAGAACATCTTGGGATAAGTTGGAGATAATTATCTATGATACCACAGTTCAAACTCCCACTGGTGATAATGTGATAAAATTCCAATATCTAACAGCCAATTATTACCAATCAAATACGGTCGGTATTGAAGACCAGACGAATACGATTGGAATATGTGCTTTATATAATGGTAGTTATCATCAGGCATCAGCACAAATTCAACCAAGAAGGGCAATTAAGTTTATTACCGGTCCACCTTTACCAAGCGTAATATATGAAATTTCTCAAAAAAGATTAAATAATAAAAAAGAATTTCCCACTATTTTAAAGAGCAATTCAATTTATCTTTTCCAACAACCAAAAATAACCATTTATGACATTAGCGGAAAGAGGATAAACGAATTAAAAAACAAAGGGAAAATAATAAGCAAACTTTCTAAAGGTGTCTATTTTATAAAAACTGAAAAAGAAAAATATAAAATAATTATAATAAAATAAAAAAAGGGGCGTTTTCACAACCGCCCCTTTCGCCAATCAGAATTGGCATCCTATTAGCACGGAGAGACCATTTAAGGGTTAGCATTTTTTATACCAAATTTTTTGTCAAATTATTTAACTAAGTTATTGAAATTTAATGATTTATAAATATTAAAAATATTGTAAAATAGTCTTTTTCCTAAAAATGTTGTATTTTTCAATTACTATTGCTGAAAATTTAGCATTTAATATTAAATATTTTGACAAAAATTAATAAATAATTATAATATTAAAATGTGGGAATTGATACCAATAGATGAAGAAGAATTTAGAATTTTAAAAGAAAGTATTAGTTTACCAGAAGGTTTTTTAAGAATTCTTTATTTAAGAAACAATCGGAAAAAAGAAGATGTAGAAAAATTTATTTATCCTTCTTTAAAATCGTTATTTTCACCAGAAATTTTACCAGATTATGAAAAAGGAATAGAAAGGATAAAAAAAGCCATAAGAGAAGGAGAAAAGATTTTAATATGGGGTCATGAAGATTTGGACGGAATTACGGCGACTGTTTTATTTTATAATATCTTAAAAGATCTAAGAGCCAAGGTTTCCTTTTATATTCCAGTAAAGCATAAAAAGAAATATGGATTAAATTTAGAAGATTTAAAATTATTTAAAGAGGAAGGTTTAAATTTAGTGATTATGGTCGATTCCGGAACAACCAATTTTTGGGAGATTGAAGAAGCCAAGAAAATTGATGTCGATGTTATAGTGATAGATCATCATGAAGTATTAGAAAAATTACCTTCCGCAAAAGCAGTAATCAATCCGAAACGGAAAGATTCTTCCTATCCTTTTCGTGAATTATCAGGGGTAGGGGTAGTTCTTAAATTTCTCATCGGTTTAATAAAAGAATTGATGGATATTTCGTTGGAAGAATTGTACTCTTGTAAAAAAGAACTATTTTTTTTCACTGCTTTAGGAACAATCGCCGACCGGGTACCATTGATTTCGGAAAATCGAACAATAGTCTTTTTAGGATTAAAAAGTTTTGAGAGTATTAATCCAATTTTTAAAGCACCTATTTTAAATATCTTGGAAGGAAAAAAATTTAATGTTAGTAATTTTATTATTTATCTTTTACCAATTTTTGCGAGTAGCGAGGGTAATAAGGGAGTAAGATTTTTTATTACCGATAATGAAAAAGAAGCAGTAGAGATTTTTCAAGAGTTTCAAGGGCGTTATAAAAAATGGCAAGAAGAAGCAAAGAAATCTTTGGAAATTGCTGAAGAGAGAAAGATGATGACAGATAAAATTATTATTGTCAAAGATGATGAGTTAACATTGGGGTGTTTAGGTTATGTAGCTGGAAAACTTATTGAGAAATATCAATTACCGGCTATGGTAATCGGCAGAGTGAATGATGAAAGGTATGTTGGAGAATGTCGGAGCGACGAAAAGAATAGCATTTTAGAAATTTTGAAATTGAATAAAGAATATTTGATTGATTATGGTGGGCATAAAAAGGCTTGCGGCTTTTCAATTACTAAAGAAAAATTAAATGATTTTATTGAAAAGGTAATTAAAGATGCAAGCAACATTTTCTCTTTAAAAGAAAATTTCAATAGAAGAAATTTTTATGAAGCAATTTTAGAAATTAATGAGGAGAATAAAAAATTACTTTCTTTATTGCCTCCTTTTGGTGAAGGTAATCCACCGCCAATCCTTTTGGCACCAAAAGCTAAAAACGGAAAAGATTTGATTTATACAATTGATGAAGAAAATAATATTATTATAAAAGATGCCCTTTAAAAAAGTTTTTGTTAAAAGAAAAAAAGTTATAAAAAATTATCTTTGGATTTTAAAAAATGAGATAATAAAAAAAGAGAAAAATTTAAATAAAGGTGATATTTGCTCAGTTTATGAAGACGATGAGTTTATTGGTAATGGGCTTTTTAATTTTGAGAGTAATATCGCAGTAAGAATTTACTCTTTTCAAGACGAAGATTTTGATGCTCCTTTAATAAAAGAAAGAATTTTAAAAGCCTATGAATATCGGAAAGCTGTTTTGCCGGAAGAAGAAGATTTTCGTTTGGTTTACGGCGAAAGTGATTTATTAACCGGAACAGTAATTGATAAATACCAAAATCATTTTGTTATTCAAATTTATTCTTATGGTGTGGAAGTTAGAAAAGATAGAATTTTTCAAACATTAAAAGAGATTTTTCCAGTAAAATCAATCTTTGAGAAGAACGATTTCCGTTTAAGAGAGTTAGAAAAATTAGAAAGATATGATAGATTAGTTTATGGTGAATTAGAAGATTTAGTAATGATTAGTGAAAATGGTGTAAAACTTTATGTGGATATAAAAAATGGTCAGAAGACTGGATATTTTTTTGACCATCGAATAACTAGAAAAAAAGTAAGGGAATTGGCAAAAAATAAAAAGGTTTTGGATGTCTTTTGTTATACTGGTAGTTTTTCAGTCAATGCTGCCTTAGGAGGCGCCAAGGAAATTTTAGGAGTTGATGGTAACCAGCAAGCGATTGGATTAGCAAAAAAGAATTCAGAATTAAATAAAGTTGATAAAGTTTGCCACTTTATTGTCGGTAATGCTTTTAATGAATTAAGAAATTTATATAAGAATAAAATGAAATTTGATTTAATTATTCTTGACCCTCCGCCTTTTTTGAAAAGCAGAAAGGAGTTAAGCGGTGCTTTAAGAGGTTATAAAGATATAAATTTGTGGGCAATGAAACTATTAAAGCCCGGTGGTATTTTGGTCACTTCTACCTGTTCTCACCATTTTTATTGGCAAGATTTTTTAGATACTTTAAATGCTGCTGCGGAAGATGCCAAAAGAAATTTCCGGATAATTGACCGTACAACCCAAGGACCAGACCACCCAATTTTATTAAGCATGCCCGAAACCGAATATTTAAGAACCTTCTTCTTGGAGGTTTTTTAATTTATAATTTCTTATATAATTCTCTTCTTTTTGCTTCTAATAATTCGTTTTCTTTCCCTAAATATTCAGCAGCAGTTAATATTTTTGTTTTATTTTGGTTTAGAATTTCTTTTAAATAATTTTTGAAATTTTCGTCTCTGGTTAAATGGTGGTCTAAAATAATTGTTTTCACATTGGTTTCATTGATAATTCTTTTTATATTATTTATTGAAATTTCTAAATCCTCTTTTCTATAACGGTAGTTTAACATATAGGTCATTGGACCATCGGCATATAAAATTGTCGGGTTATTTTCTAAAATAAAATTTAATTGTTCTTCATCAACAATACCTTGAACATCGGAAGTAAAGATAAATTTTTCATGCTCATTATTGATTAATATCTGGATGACATATCCCAAGTATTCCTTTGCTCCGTGTTTTACTGGTTTAGAAAATTTTATTTTGATATTTCCAAACAACCATTCTTTATTGTCGGCAATCTCAATTTTTTTAGGTGCTCCCTTTATTTTTTCTAAAAAGTAGCGAGCTCTTATTTTTTGCGATTCATTTATATAATTTTCTGGATCTTTTATTAAAAGAATTTTATTTTGATAGATATAAGTTTCGTCAGGATTATGGTGATCATAGTGATAGTGGGTAATAATTATGATTAGACTATCTTTTACCTTTTCTTTTATCAAATTAAATTGTTCATTTTTTCTTTGTAATTCTAAGGGATGGGGTGGAAGGTTAAAACGAGACGGCGATAGAGCAACCGCCGGATCAATAAGAATATTAATATTTTTACTTTCGATATAAGTTGCCATACTTCTTGTTCCTAAGGAATCACTTGCCAGAGGAACGATTTTCATATTTTCTTATTTTATTTATCCTTCTTAAATGCCTGCCGCCTTCAAAATTTTCATTAAGGAAAGTTAAGACTATTTTTTTGGCAGTTTCTAAAGAAGTGAAATTTGCTGCCAATACCAAGACATTAGCATTATTGTGATTTTTTGCCATCTTTGCCATTTCTTTATTTAGACAAAGAGTTGCTCTTATTCCTTTTACTTTATTGGCGGAAATTGACATCCCTAACCCAGAACCGCAGATTAAAATACCGTGATTAATTTTCTTTTTTATTAAATCTTCACAAAGGGGAAAAGCAAAATCGGGATAATCGCAAGGTTCTTCGGAATAGGTTCCAAAATCTTTTATTTGATAATTATTCTTTTCCAAAAATTTTTTTAACTCTTCTTTTAAGCGAAATCCCCGATGGTCGGCACCGATACCAATTTTCATAAATAGGTTAACCAGCCATATTTATCTTCTTTTTCACCATTAACAATGGCAAAGAATTCCTGCTGTAATTTCTTAGTAATTGGACCTACTTTACCATCACCAATTTTTATTCTATCTATTGAGCGGATGGGAGTTATTTCCGCGGCACTACCGGTAAAGAAAACTTCATCAGCAATATATAAAAATTCTCTTAAAATCATCATTTCGATAACTTCAATACCCAAATCTTTAGCAATTTTAATTACGGTATCCCGAGTAATTCCGGGAAGAATTGTAGCATTGAGCGGTGGAGTATAAAGTTTTCCGTTTCTAACTAAAAATATGTTTTCGCCGGAGCCTTCACTGACAAAACCAAAGATATCTAAGGCAATTCCTTCAACAAAACCATAAGTTATTGCCTCCATTTTTATTAATTGGGAGTTCATATAATTGGCACATACTTTTGCCATTGCCGGAAAAGTATTTGGTGCCATTCGGTTCCAAGAGGAAACCATTACATCAACACCTTCTTCGGTTGCCTGACTTCCCAAATATTTTCCCCAATAGAAAGTAGCAATCGCCACACAAACCGGACAGCCAAAAGGATTGACTCCAATTTCACTATAACCCCGATAAACAATCGGTCTAATATAACATTCTTCTAACCCATTGGCTTTAATTGTTTCAATGACCGCTTTATTTATTTCTTCTTGGGAATAAGGAATTTCCATTCTATAAATCTTTGCTGAATTAAAAAGTCTTTCGGTATGTTCTTTTAAACGAAAGATAGCCGAGCCTTTTTTTGTTTTATAACATCGCAAGCCTTCAAAAACACCTGTTCCATAATGAATTACATGGGAAAGAATATGAATTTTTGCTTCTTGCCAAGGAACAAGTTTACCATCCATCCAGATATATTTTGTTTCATTTATTGGCATCTTCCCTCCTTTTTAAATAAAAAAATGGCGGCGAAGGGAATCGAACCCCTGACACGGAGATTATGATTCTCCTGCTCTGCCAACTGAGCTACGCCGCCCATATTAATTTTAATTATATTTTTTAAAAAATCAAATAAGAATAATATTTGCATATAAAATTGTTATTTTTTATTTCAATTAAAATATGGTCATCATCGGGAGCATTTTCATAAGAATAATCATCTTTATCAGTTCTAAATATTTTGAGATTATTTTCTAAAAGCCTTAAAGTTACTGTTGTATCAGGTAAAATTACATTGCCAAATTTCTTTCTTCCAGCAGTAATAATGGCAATCTCCGGAGAAACCAATTTTAAGAAAGTATCCGTTAAAGATGTCTCGCTTCCATGATGAGGAACTTTTAATACTTTTGCTTTTAGTTCTTTATTAAATTTTTCAACAAGGAATTTTTCAGTATAACGACAAATTCTGCTATTTTCCTCTCTTTTTTTCCCTTCAATATCACCAGTAAAAAGAAAAGCAAAAGTATCGTAGACCAATCTTAAAACCAAACTACTATTATTCTCATCATCTTCCTTTTTATAACAATTCAAAATTTTTATTTTAGTCTTCTTCCCAATAAGAAAACTATCGCCAATCTGAATTTTTTTGGGAGTTAATCCTAATTGGTTTAATTTTTCTAAAAATCTAAAGTATAATTTGGTATCTCCCTTTTTTTGAGAGGTGATTAAATTTAATACATAAAAACTATCTAATACTTTTAATATTCCACCAAGATGGTCGCTATGATTATGAGTAATAAAAAGGTAATTAAAAGTATCAACCTTTTCCTTTTTTAAGAAGGGAATTAGAATATCTTCGCTATATTTTTCTTCGCCTCCATCAATTAAAATATTTTGGTAACGAGTATCATCAGGGATTTTTATTAAAATTGCATCTCCGTGGCCAACATCAATAAAAAAGATTTTAAAACTTAAATAATTCTCTTTCTGACAGAAAAAGAACAGCAAGATAAATGACAAATTTTTAAATTTCATACTTATTGATAATTGCTAACACTTCCTTTTCATCTTTGGCTTTATTTAATTCAATTCGCACTTCGTCTTTTCTTAATAATTTGGAAAGTTTTGCCAAAGTGAAAAGATATTCACTTTTTTTATTTTCCGGACCGGCAATGAGAAAAATCAAATGTGCCGGTTTGCCATCAAGACTGGAAAAATCTACTCCCTCTTTTGAGCGGCCAAAAACAATTACCAAATCCTTAACCGCCTTTGAACGAGCATGAGGGATAGCAATTCCCATCCCAATACCAGTGCTTTCTAAGTTCTCTCTTTTGAGGATTTCTGAAAAGAATTCTTTGGCATCGGTTATGTATCCCAAATCAATTAATTTTTCACTTAATTTTTTGATTACTTCAATTTTTTCTTTCTCTGTTAAATCAAGAATAATCCCTTCTTTTACTAAAATTTCAGAAATTTTTTTCATTATTGACCTCCCTCATTTTAAAATTATAATTTTTTCTCTGTTTTTACTAATTACTTCCGATAAGTTTAGGTTGGCAAAGGGATTTAAAATTAAGGCTTCAATTTCATAAGATTTCATTAATTCCGAAATTAGTATTTCTGGTATGCCTTCAAAAAATAAAAGAGAAACTTTTACTTCTTTTTGGAAGGCTTTTTCTTCCACATCGTACAATTTTTGCCAACCTTCATCTTCCTTTTTATCTTTCAATTCTTCATTTTTTATTTCTTCCGAATTGAGACAGAATAATACATAAAGCCGGGAAGAAAATTTTTCTGCTAAAGATAGTGCTAATTCGATATTTTCTTCTTTTGCTTCGTTAAGATAAAGTAAAATTTTTTTCATTTACCAACACAAAATTGGGAAAATATTCTGTCTAAAATTTCTTCATTGGTTGTCTCGCCTAAAAGTTCTTTTAGATAATTTAAAGCCGTTTTCAATTCTTCCGCCACACTTTCCCAATAAGGAGTATCAAGGGTTTTCTTAAAAGCCTTTAAAGCATTTTCTAAGCAGTCAATCTGTCGGGGCAGAAAAAGAAAGGTATCGGTATCGGAATAAAAATTTTTAACATATCCCCTTATTTTTTTTATTACCTCTTCAATTCCTTTTCCATATTTTGCCGAAATAGTTAAATAGGATTCTTTCCCAAAGAAATCTAAAGGAAATTTATGGGGCAAATCATTTTTATTAAGAAGAATAATTCTTGGTTTTTCTTTCGTCATTATTAATAAGTCATAATCGGCTTTTTGGGGAGGTTCGGAGATGTCAAAGATTAATAATATAAGATTAGCATTTTCTAAATATTCTTTGGTCTTTTTCACACTTAATTCATCAATTAAGCTCATATTAAAATCAATTCCTGCTGTATCACAAAAGATAAAGGGAAAACCACTGATATCAATTATTGCTTCAATAACATCTCGGGTGGTTCCGGGTATGTCGGTAACAATGGATCTTTCTTTGCCGATTAATTGGTTGAAAAGAGAGGATTTGCCAACATTTGCCCGACCGGCAAGAACAGTTCTAATTCCTTGGAAAATCTTTTTTTGGAAATTAGTTTTTTTAAAGATTTTCTCTATTCTTTCGTTTAAAGATATAATTTTTTCTCTGATATTGTCACCAATTTTTTCGGCTTCTTCTTCATCAGCAAATTCAATTAAGTATTCGGTTGATGCTAAAAGTTCTTTCAGTTCTTCACTAAAATTTTTAATAATTAAAGAGGTTTCGCCTCGTAATTGGGATAAAGCCATTTTTGCCTGTTTTTCAGTTTGGGCGTATATTAAAGGCAATAATGCTTCGGCTTGGACTAAATCAATTTTGCCATTAATGAATCTTCTCTTGGTAAATTCACCAGGTTCGGCTAAAGAGGCACCAGCTTTTTTCAAGATTTCGCAAATTTTTTGCGGAAGATAAAATCCGCCGTGAGAAAATATTTCTGCCATATCTTCACCAGTATAACTATTGGGCGAATAGTAAACTACAATCGTTGCCTCATCAATTAATTCTTTATTTTCCCAATCAATAATTTCGCCCTTGATTATTTTGCGGTCAGGAAATTGTGGATACTCCTTTTTCGGATGAAAAATTTTTTTGAGAATGGGAATTGTCAAAGGACCGGAGACACGAATTACCGCCAGAGCGCTTCTGCCCGGAGGTGTGGCTAAAGCGTAAATTGTTTTCTTTTCGGACATTATTGAGGAGCAATAATTAAATTCTTTTTATTACCCGTGGCTTTGATTGTGTAAAATTTTATCCCAGCGATTTGATTTAAAGTTTCGCTCACAATCGCAATTTCCTTATCATTAAGTTGGTCTAAGGGCATCTCTTTTTTTGTCTCCAAGACGATTTTCGCAACCGCTACCGCCTTCTTTTTAAGAAAATTAATTCGGCGCATCCGATAACCACTCACATCTAAAATTAAAGGAACAAAATAGCCAACCCGTTTCTTGACCATTAAGCGAACAAGATGCTGGAAGGCTTTTAAATTTGCTCCTCTTCGGCCAATCAGTAAACCCGCATAAGGTTTTGCCTTAATATTGGCATAATAACCATTTTTTTCCTCTTTCACATCAACTTTAGCTCTTACTCCAAAATAAGAGAGAAACTCTTTTAACACTTGTTGAATAATTTCATTTATGGTTCTGGTTTCATTTTTATTTTCAGCCATTTAAAACCTCCTTTTTGGAAAATTAAACTCTCCAAAATCGAGAGAATATTAAAAGTGAGCCAATATAATTGTAACCCTGAAGGAAAATTTAAAAAAATCAGGGTTAAAAAAATTGGGAAAACAAAAACCAAAAAGATATTTTTCTTATCCGGATTGGTTAAAATATTTTGTAAAAGAAAAAAGACACCCATCACAATTGGTAAAACATAAATTGGGTCTTTTATTGATAAATCTTTTATCCAAAAAATAAAACTTGCCTTTCTTAAATCAATGGTTTGGCGAAATACGGAATATAAAGCCCAAAAAACCGGTAATTGAATAATTAAGGGCAAACAACCAGTAAAAGGATTGATTTTATATAATTGGTATAATTGCATTGTCTCCCGATTTAAAGATTGGGGGTCATCTTTGTATTTCTTTTTTAACTCTTCTAATTTTGGTTGAAGAAGTTGCATTTTTCTTATTTGTTCGTTTTGTATCCGACTAAAGGGGAAGAAAATAAGTTTCATTAAGAAAGCAAAGAAGACAATTGCGACACCATAATTTTGAAAAAGCTTATATAAAAACTTTAAAAGAAAAAGGATTGCTAAACTGAAACTTTTGGGCCAACCTAAAGGGATTGTCTTTTCTAAATCCTTTTTATAACTTTTTAAAAGATTATATTCCAAGGGTGCAAAGATAAAAGAGAGTTCTGTTTCCTTTTTGTTAGAAGAATAAATAATTATCCCACCTTCTATTTCTCTTTTTAAAAATTGACAGGAATCCAATGAGAAGAGGGGTAAAAGAGCAAAAAGAAAATATTTACTTTTCATCGTCAGATATTTTAATTCCTTTTCATAAACCCACTCGTCCTTTTTCATTTTTTTAAAATCAAATTTTTTAAGTTGTTTATTAAAATAATATTGGTAATTGGCATAATTTAACTCATCGGATGTATCCTTTTCAGTGAAATTCAAAAACCCTTCAAAATTTAATGATAAATAATCACTATTTTCTAAACCAGCAACTGTCAGCGATAATTGATAGTCATGCTTTAATTGGTATCTTTTTACTATCCGCTTGCTTGCTAATCGGGATTCAAAAAGGATTTCCTTATCCCTTTTTTGGTATTGAAAAATTTCGGAATTAAAATTAAATTTTTTATCTCCTTCCAAGATAGTTAAACCAAAATATCTCTTGTTTTTCTTAACCAATTCACAATCATAATCTTTTAAATAAACCGATTTTAAAACACCACCGAAATTAGAGAAAGTTAATTTTATTTTTTTATTTTCCAAAACAATCTCTTCTTCTTTCATCGTATCTATTTTTGTTTCAATTGTTTTTAAGGTATCAAGGGGCAGGATTTCTTTAACTTTTTCTTCTTTTGGTTTTTCAATTTTTGGTTGGGGTTTAGGCAGAAACAAATATTGCCAAACAACCAAAATCAAAAATATCAAAATAAAGGCAATAAAAAAATTCCTTATCTCATCCATTTTAATTTTTCAGCCATCTTTTCCGGCGGGTCATAACCACCAGAAAATATAGGTTGGCATCTTGTAATTCTTAAAATTATTAAAACTATTGCCAAATAAATTGGGTATCGATTCAGACACAAAATTGCATATTCTGAACAAGTGGGATAAAAACGGCAAACCTTGCCATACAAGGGCGAGATAAATTTCTGATAAATCCTTATTAAAAAGATAAAAATTTTATTCAACATTTTTCACCAAATTTAATAGGTTATCTTTTAGACAAGCAAATTTTAATCCTAATGCCTTTTCCTTACCAATTAACCAGAAATAATAATTCTCTTTGAAATGTTCTTTATTAGTCCGATAAATTTCTCTCAATCTTCTTTTTAATTTATTTCTTTCTGTTGCCTTTTTAATGCTCTTCTCACAACTGAAAAGTATTTTTCTTTTATCTTTTGGTAAATAAATAATGGCTAAATATTCGTTATTCACGACTTTTCCTTTTTTCTTTAACTCGTTAATCTCTTTCTTATATCTAATTATTTCCCATTTTTTTAGAGTAAATTTTTTCACTCTTTATACTGCCAGACGCCATCTTTTCTTCTTTCTTCTTCTTTTAATTACATTCCGGCCGCCCGGTGTCCGCATTCTCACCAAAAAGCCGTGAGTTCTTTTTCTTTTAATTCTTGATGGTTGATAAGTTCTTTTCGGCATAAATTATTATAATTAATATTTAAAAAATGTCAAAATTGAAAAATAAGAGCAATGCCCTTAGCCTCTTAATATTTTTGTCAATAATAAAAAAGTGGTAACTTAAAGAGGGTTTTCCGTTATATATAGAAGGAAATATAAAAAGGAAGTTATCAGGTTTATTTGATAGCTTTAAGAATATGCTGTCGCCATTTAGTCCAAAATGACGCATTCTGTTCCTTTACTTGTCAAGGTATTTTGGGCTATATTATTAATGATGTTTTTAAAAAGGAGTTTTTATGAATAATAATACCTTTATTAATGGCAATAATAATACTTCTATTAAAGTTATTAATAATGCCTTTATTAGCGGTAATAATAATACTTTTATTAATCACTTTAATGATAAGTTTGTTAGAATTGGGCGGGCGAGGTTAAGACCTTGGACAGTTTAAATAAATAAATAAAATGGAGATTCTATGCCAATAGTTCCACCTGATAGAAGAATAACGAAATGGTATATTAAAATAAAAACTAATATAATTAAAATTTATCAATTTTTATTTGATAACGGGAAGAAATTTAAAAATGGATTTTAATTGGATACCATTGGCTGAATTCGTAGAAATGGCAAAGGATATTATCAAGATATCTAATAAGGTCAAAACGACCAAAAACAGGGAGAAATTGATTTAAATGGCAGGGCTTATGATAAACCACCACCTAATGAGGAGCAGAGGATACGGGAATTACAGCGAAAACAATTCATCAAAGTCTTTTTAGTTGACTGGGAATTGCCGTAAGAGATAATAGAAAAATATAAATTATGGAAATTTGTAAAATGATTGACATAAATTATAAACTTGTTAAAATTAGGGTATGGTAAGCTTAACTTAAAAGGAGAAAAGAAATGAAAAAAAGAATTTTTAATTCATTATTTTTAGTTTTAATTTTTTTTTCTTTTATCCCCACTCTTTTATTCTCGCAGGTTGATACTGTTTGGGTAAGAAGGTATAATGGTCCAAGAGATAGTGCCGATGTTGCTACTTCTCTTTTTGTTGATAACAATGGCAATGTCTATGTTACTGGTCGTAGTGTTGGCTTAGGCACTAATTATGACTATGCGACTTTGAAGTATGACAGCATTGGCAACTTGTTATGGGTAAGAAGATACAACGGTTCATCAAATGGTGAGGATGTTGCTAATGCTCTTTTTGTTGATGGTGCTGGTAATGTCTATGTTACTGGTTATAGTGATAGCAATGTCACTTCTTATGATTATTTGACCTTGAAGTATGATACGTATGGCAATTTGTTATGGGCAAGAAGGTATGGTGTTACAAGAGACGCTGATGATACACCTTATGCTCTTTTTGTTGATGGTGCTGGCAATGTCTATGTTACTGGTAGTAGTTGGGGCGGGGTTAGTTGGAATGATTATTTGACCTTGAAGTATGATACGGATGGCAACTTGTTATGGGCAAGAAGGTATAATGGGCAAGGAAATGCGGTTGATTGTGCTAATGCTCTTTTTGTTGATGGTGCTGGTAATGTCTATGTTACTGGTTATAGTGTTGGTTTAGGCACTAATAAAGACTATGCGACCTTAAAGTATGATATGAATGGCAATTTATTATGGGAGAGAAGGTATAATGGGCAAGGAAACGATGAAGATTTACCTAAATCTCTTTTTGTTGATAATCAGGGCAATGTCTATGTTACTGGTTATAGTTGGGGCTCAGGTACCGGTTGGGACTATGCGACCTTAAAGTATGATACAGATGGCAACTTATTATGGGAGAGAACGTATAATGGCACAGAAAATTCGCACGACCATGCTTATGCTCTTTTTGTTGATGGTAATGGCAATGTCTATATTACTGGTGATAGTTATGCCTCCGGCACCAACTACGATTATACGACAATTAAGTATGTTCCACAAGGTCCGAGCATCAATAAAGAGAAAGAAAATAAGATAAAAAATAAACTCCCAAGAAAAACAAACGAAATCTACGATGTTTGTGGTAAACTTGTGAAACAAAATAAACTGAAAAAAGGCATCTACTTTTTAAGAACCGAAAAGGAGAATAAAAAGATTATAATTTTAAAATAGTTATCTTTGAAATAATTTATAAATTTATTAAAATTAAGTATGATTTTAAAAAAGGAGGAGAAGATGAGAAAAATTTTTCTTTTAACTTATCTTTTTTTTATTCCTGCTTTTTTATTCTCGCAGGTTGATACTGCTTGGGTAAGAA
>JBDRVN010000038.1:0-17745 GCA_039801885.1 Caldifarciminota bacterium | reverse complement strand
ATTAGATGAAGAGAAGGTTAAAGTATTAAAAGAATTAGAAGCAAGAAAAGAATTAAAAAAGATTTCCCAAGAGAATAAGACAATTTCTTCTTACATCTCTTTTTTAGGCGGCGGTATTTATGACCATTATATTCCTTCTTGTATTGACCAGATTGTTTTAAGAAGCGAGTTTTATACTGCTTATACTCCCTATCAACCGGAAGTATCTCAAGGAACTTTACAGGCGATGTTTGAGTTTCAATCTTTGGTCTGTGATTTATTCAAAATGGATGTCTCTACTGCTTCCCATTATGATGGTGCTACTGCTTTGGCAGAGGCGATTTATGTGTTAAAAAAGAAAGGTTATAAAAATTGCTTAATCTCTTCAGGTATTTCGCCTTTCTATTGGGAAGTTATTAAAACCTATTTTTTAGGTCAAGATATAAACTTTATTAAAATTCCTTTAAAGGAATTTACTATTGATATTGATTATTTAGAAAAAAAGGCAAAGGAATTAGAAAAGAATTTCTTTTTAGTATTTCAAACTCCTAACTTCTTTGGTTTTATAGAAGATGTTGAAGCACTTTCCCAAATTGTTCAAAAATATAATGGAAAATTGATTGTTTCCTGCGACCCAATTTCTTTAGCAATTTTGAAACCACCGGGAGATTATGGTGCTGATTTGGCAACTAGTGAAGGTCAATCATTAGGTCTTTATCCTTCTTTTGGTGGACCACTTTTAGGAATTTTAACAAGTAAAAAAGAATATATCAGAGACCTACCGGGTAGGATTTGTGGCAAGACAGTTGATAAAGAAGGAAAAGTTGGTTATGTTACGGTTTTACAAACAAGGGAACAACATATTAGAAGGGAAAAGGCAACATCAAATATCTGTACTAATCAACAACTTTGTGCTTTAAGGGCGGCTATTTATCTTTCTTTAATGGGAAAAGAAGGACTTAAAAAGGTTGCCAATTTTTCCTTACAGAAAAGCCATTATCTTTATGAAAATCTTTTATCCCTACCCATCTTTGAAAAGGTTTCTGATAAACCTTTCTTTAAAGAATTTACAATAAAAAGTAAAGTTTCGGTTAAAGAATTGCTTAATAAATGTAAAAAAGAGAGAATTTATGCCGGTATTAATTTATATGAAATAACCAAAGATGAAAACTTGAAAGATACTTTGCTTATCTCGGTAACGGAGAAAAGAAAGAAAGAAGAAATGGATTATTTTGTAGAATTTCTAAAAAGGAGTTTCTGATGGAGTGTAATATTAAAAGGAATTTAAGTATTTGTAATTGTTCTTATCCTACTTGTGAAAAGAAGGGAAAATGTTGTGAATGTCTTCATTATCATTTAAAAAGAAAAGAAGTTCCGGCTTGTTTTTTCTCCAAAGAATTAGAAAGAACTTATGACCGTTCGATTGAGAATTTTATGAAACATTATAAGGGATAAAAATATGCTTGAGAAATTAATCAAAGAATATTCTAAAAAGGGAAAGTTTAATGACTATTTGGGCGAGATTGATGTTCCCGAGAAAGATGTTAAAAATTATCTTTCAGAAAATCTTTTAAGAAAGGATTTTGAATTTATTGAAGTTTCAGAAATAGAAGTGATTAGACATTTTATCCGTCTTTCGGGTTTGAATTACCATTTAGATAAAGGAATCTATCCGTTAGGAAGTTGCACGATGAAGCACAATCCCAAGGTGAACGAAGAAGTAGCAAGTTACGAAGATTTTCTCTATCTCCATCCTTTACAAGGAGAAAAGGATATTCAAGGTGCCTTGAAATTGATGTATGAACTTATTTATTTCTTAAAAGAGATTTCCGGAATGGGTTATGTTTCTTTACAGCCGCCAGCCGGAGCTAGTGGTGAATTAACCGCGATGCTGGTTATCAAGAAATATTTTATGAATAAAAAAGAAGATAGAAAGATTGTTTTAATTCCCGATTCGGCTCACGGGACAAATCCGGCAAGTGTGAGTATGGCGGGATTTGTTGCTCAAACAATTAAATCTAATGGTGAAGGGATGATTGATTTAGAAGATTTGAAAAAGAATTTAAATAGTCAAGTTGCCTGTTTGATGATCACCAATCCTAATACTTTAGGAATTTTTGAAAAGAATATTAAATTGATTTGTGAAGAATTACATAAATATGGTGCCTTGGTATATTTAGATGGTGCCAATTTGAATGCCTATTGCGGAATTCATCGACCTGGCGATGCGGGTGTTGATATTATGCATTTTAATCTTCACAAAACCTTTTCTACGCCCCATGGTGGCGGTGGTCCTGGAGCAGGTCCAGTAGGTGCGAAGGATTTTTTAGTTCCTTACCTACCAAATCCCAAAATTGAAAAAAAGAATGAAAAATATTATCTTAAATATGATAAAGAATCTATTGGCAAGACAGCAAGTTTTTATGGTAATTTTAATGTTTTTGTTAAGGCTTATACTTACATAAGAATGAACGGAATAAAAGGTTTGAAAAAGGTGTCACAGGTGGCAGTATTAAATGCCAATTATTTGCGAAAAAGATTAGAAGAGATTGGTTTTTCTTGCGAATATAAAACAAGCACTTTACACGAATTTGTTTTGACCTTAAAGGATTTTAAAAAACAGGATATTAGGGGTTTAGATATTGCCAAAAGATTATTAGATTATAATTGTCATGCACCAACGGTCTATTTCCCGTTAATTGTTTCCGAAGCCTTTATGATTGAGCCGACCGAAACCGAACCAAAAGAAGAACTTGATAGATTTATTTCGGTAATGGCAAAAATAAAAGAGGAGATAAAAGAGAATCCGGAATTAGTAAGGAATGCGCCCCATAATACACCAGTAAGAAGATTAGATGAAGGTAAAGCCGGAAGAGAATTAATAGTAAAATGGAGTTAACTGAATTAGAAAGGGAAGAATTGATAAAGAAAATTGCCGGAAGAGTGGTCTCTTTACGTTTAACACCGGTAGCGATTGTTTTATTAGAATCAAGTAAACCATTATCCTTTGCTTTTAATCAACTTCTGGTGTTCTTTCAGCCAATTGTTACTTCGGTAATTAATCCGCTACCTTATGAAAAGTTGGTTTTATTATTTGAAGATAGAAATAATATTGAATTATTGATTAAAGAGATTGAAAAAAGAGAGGATGAATATGATCGAGAAAGAAAAAATAAAAAGAATATTAGCAACTGATTGTGGTAGCACGACTACCAAAGCGATTTTAATTGAAAAAAGGGGTGAAGAATATCGTTTAATTGTCCGGGGAGAAGCACCGACAACGGTTGAAGCACCTTTTGAAGATGTTACCAGAGGTGTTTTGAATGCGGTTAGGGAGGTTGAAGAGTTGACCGGTGTGAAAATTTTGGAAGGAGAAAAAATAATTAAACCTTATAAAGATGAAAAAGAGGGAGTTGATATTTATGTCTCCACAAGTTCCGCCGGTGGTGGTTTACAAATGATGGTTGCTGGTGTTGTTTTGACGATGACCGCAGAAAGTGCTCAAAGAGCAGCATTGGGTGCTGGTGCGATTGTGATGGATGTGATTGCTTCTAATGATGGAAGATTGCCGCACGAAAAAATTGAAAGGATAAGAAATTTAAGACCGGATATGATATTACTTTCTGGTGGTGTTGATGGTGGAACAATTTCTCATGTAGTAGAACTTGCTGAGTTAATTAGGGCATCGGAACCAAAACCAAGATTTGGGATTGGTTATAAATTACCGGTAATTTATGCGGGTAATAAAGATGCGCGGGAATATATTTTGAAAACCTTAAAAGAACATACTGCCTTAGAAATTGTTGAAAATATCAGACCGGTTTTAGAAAGAGAGAACCTTCAACCAGCCAGGCATAAAATTCACGATCTATTTATGGAACACGTGATGGCTCACGCTCCAGGATATAAAAAACTTATGGAATGGACAGATGTGCCGATAATGCCAACACCCGGAGCAGTTGGTCTTTTAATTGAGCAGGTTGGTAGAAGTGAAAATATTGAAGATTTAGGAGTTGATATTGGTGGCGCCACGACCGATATCTTCTCTTGTTTCCGAGATAGAAGAGCAGAAAGTGAAGAATTGGTTTTCAATAGAACCGTAAGCGCCAATTTAGGAATGTCTTATAGTATAAGTAATGTTTTAAGAGAGGCAGGAATTGAGAATATTATTCGCTGGATTCCTTTTAAAATTGATGAAGGAGACTTGAGAAATAGAATAAGAAATAAAATGATTAGACCAACAACCGTTCCTCATACTTTAGAAGAGTTAAAAATTGAACAGGCAATTGCCCGCGAGGCACTAAGATTGGCATTAGAACAGCACAAATCAATGGCAGTTGGTTTAAAAGGTATTCAACAAGAAAGAACAATTTCTGATGCCTTTGCCCAAGCCTTGACAGGTGAAACATTAGTTAATATGATGACTTTAAATTTAATAATTGGTTCCGGTGGAATTTTATCCCACGCACCAAGAAGAGTTCAAGCAGCGATGATGATGATTGATGGCTTCTTACCCGAAGGAATAACAAGATTGGCGGTTGATAGTATCTTTATGATGCCCCATTTAGGTGTGCTTTCTACGGTTCATCCAATAGCAGCAAAACAGGTATTTGATAAAGATTGTTTGATTAGATTGGGAACCTGTATTGCGCCGGTTGGTGAAGGAAGAGAAGGGATAAAAGTAATGAAAATAAAAATTTATAAAAAGGATGGCGAAATAATTGAGAAAGATTGTTATTATTCCGAAATCTATTTAATTCCTTTAGAAGAAGGTGAAAAGGCAAAAGTAGAAATTATTCCGGAAAAGGGCTTTGATGTTGGTGCTGGTCGGAGTAAAAAATTAGAAGCAGAGATTGAGGGAGGAGTTGTTGGTGTTATTATTGATTGTCGGGGAAGACCTTTAAACTTACCAAAGGAAGAAAGTAAAAGAATAGAGTTGTTAAATAAATGGGCATCGGCAGTAAATCTTTATCCTAAATAATGGAAGAGTTAGAAAAGGCAAGAGAGGCAAAAGAAGAATTAAAAAAGATTAAAAACGAGTTTGAAGGAAGGGATTATATTATTCAATTACAAAATCAAGAATTAACTGCCTTATGCCCTTTTACTACTAATCCCGATTTTTATGAGATAAAAATAAGTTATCAACCGGATAAAGAACTTATCGAACTTAAAAGTCTAAAATTATATTTACAGAGATTTCGGGATATAAGAATAACCCATGAATCTTTATTAAATATTATCTTTGAAGATATTGATTCTTTAATTTCTCCGAAATATCTTAAAATAGAATTGAATGTAAATATCCGTGGTGGAATAAGGACAACGGTTATTAGAGAAAAGGGAAATTTAAAATAATTGATTGTCTATCTTTATTGGTTAATCAGTTTAACAATTGTTACTTATTTTAGTGCCTATTTTGTTAAAAGATTTAAAGAGACGGGTTATGCCTTTTTAGTTAGTTTTTATGTTATCTATCTGGCTGCTTCCCAGATTTTTGCCACAAGAACAATAAGATTTGATGTTGGTTTCCATTCTTTTTATGCTCCCGCTGCTGTTTTTATCTATCCATTTATTGCCCAAGCATTAGATATGATTAACGAAGTTTATGGAAGAGAAAAGACTTATTTAGCAATCTTAATCGCCTTTCTTACCCAAGTTTTATTAGTTCTTTTTATTATGATGATAAATAACTTAAAGCCGGCACCATTTTTCTTATACGAAGAGGTTTGGAAGAAGATATTTAAATTGGGAATAAGGATAACAATTGCCTCTTGGGTTTCTTTTCTTATTTGCCAATATATTGATGCCACAATCTTTGCCTTTTTAAAGAAAAAATATGAAAAGAAAGTTTTATTAAGAAGTTTAACCTCTGATGTAATTGACTTAACCTTAGATAGTATAATTTTTGTTACCGTTGCCTTTTTAGGAGTGATGCCAATTATTCCATTAATTATTGGTCAAATAGTAAGCAAAAATATTATCGGCTTCCTTGACACCCCTTTTTTCCTTTGGTATAAAAAGTTAATTAAGTGATTTATTTTTCAATAATTTAATCTAATTTTCTAAATTTCTTGTATAAAAAATTTTTCTTTATACTATACATTTATTTATAGAAAATTGTGGTTGTTTAAAGGAAAATTAACGTTAGGTAGGAAGAAGTTCTTTTAACTTATTTTTATAAATATTATAGGCTTCTTTATCAAACAAAACAAATCTTATTTTCTTTACTTTTTTTAATTTTGGTATCATTTGTAAGCAGGTTTTTAAAGCAACTTCGGTTGCCTCTTCTATTGGATAACCAAAAAAGCCGGTAGATATTGCTGGAAAAGCAATCGAACTGATATTTTTCTCTTCACAAATCTTTAAAGCATTTTGATAACATAAAGAAAGGATTTTATCTTCTGGTTTATCTTTGCCATAAACAGGTCCTAAACAATGGATGACATATTTATTTGGTAGTTTATAACCTTTGGTAATAACTGCTTCACCTGGTTTTATTGGTGCATATTTTTCGCATTCTTTTTCTAATTCTGGTCCGGCTGCCTTATGGATAGCACCAGCAACTCCACCGCCTCTTTTTAAATAGGCATTAGCCGCATTAACTATTGCTTCAATATCCGGCTGTTTGGTTATATCACCTTGAACAATCTCAATTATCACATTTTTGTAATTTATACTTACCATTTTAAATAAATTGTATCACCAATTTTTATTCCCTTTTCCTCAAAATATCCCTGGTTTACCTCTAAGGCATATAGAAATGGTTTATCAGGCTGATAAGTTCTTTTATCATCCAAAGGTGTCATTCTTTGAATATCAATAATTATATTATCTTTTGAGATAAAGGCAATATCCAAAGGAATAAAAGTATTTCTCATCCAGAAAGGATAGATGCCTTCTTTTTCAAAGATAAAAAGCATTCCTTCATTAAGTGGTAGATTTTTTCTAAAAGCAAGCCCAATCGCCCTTTCTTCAGGATTATTAGCAATTTCTACATATAAAGTTTCATTCTTGATTAATAAAATCTTTTTTTCTTTTTCAATTGTTATTTCTTTTTTTGGTGCCTTAATTAAATAAAAGATTAATAAGAGAAAAAATATAATCGCAACAAAAAGGGTTAGATAACGCATTCGGAGAAATCACAATATTTATCAAAAATATCTTTTATCAATTTTACAATCTTTAATCGATTATTTCGGATATTTAAATCTTCATCCATCACAAAGACATTGTCAAAGAATTTATCAATATAAGGTCTTAAAGATAAGAGATAATTTAAGGCTTTCTCATAATTCTCGTTATTTAATGCCTCTTCATAATTTTTTAAAATCTCTTGGTTATATTTTAAAACTTCTTTCTCTTCTTCTTTTATCAAAAGATTTTCGTCTATATCTAAATTTTCTAAATTGATTCCCTTCAAAATATTCCTTACCCTTTTTTGACCAATAACAATCTTTTCGTAATCTTCTTTTTTTTCTTCTTTTAGTTTCTTTAAATATTCACATCTCTTTAATGCTTTTTTAGGGTTAAACCAAATAATTTTAGTTACGGCGCGGGCGATATCGTAAGAGTAACCTTTTTCTTGGATATAAAGTTCTAAACGTTCCTTCAAGAAAGAGGATACCTCTTTTTTAATTTTCTCTTTATCAAAATTGATATTTAATTTTAAAAAGAGTTCTAAATCAGCAGAGATTAATTCTTTTAAATTAATATCAAGGTTATGATGGACAATAGTATTAATAATGTTATCAGCTTGTTTTTTTAATCCAAAAGGGTCATAAGAACCCTTTGGAATTGCGCCCTTTATAAAACTCGCGTTGATATTATCAATTCTATCAACAATTGTTAAACAGGCACCATAAATAGTTTTAGGTAAATCTTCGTATTGTTCATATAGGGCATCACAAATTATGGTTGGATAGTTAAAATATCTGGCATAAATTCCAGCCATTTTCCCTTGTAAAGATGTGAACTCTTTTTCCCTTACCATATTGGTTAACAAATCCGCTTTGCTTAAATAGGCAATTTTTTTTAAATCCTCATCATCTTTAATTATTTTAATTAAAGAAATCAATCTTTCTGTTTTATCGTATAAACTTCCTAAGCCCTCAATCCAAATTACTTTCTTTTCTTCTTCTACTAATTCCTCTAATGGTTTTTTCAAATCTTCATTAAAGTAATATTTGGCATCTTCTAATCTTGCCTGACAAGCCTTTTCGTACCAAGTTTTTATCTCATTAATTGCCTTTTTATTTTTTAAAAAGGGTTTATTAATAACCACGATAAAATAGGGAAGCAATTCCTTATCTTTAGAAACCGCTAAGGCGTGAAGATAATTTCTTAGGCCGGTAATTATTATTTCTCGGGGTAAAGAAAGATAATCCTTTTCAAACTCGCAGAGAATTAAAGAAGGATATTCACAGATATTTAACATCTCGAAAATTAGTTCTTTATCTTCAATAATTTCCGCATCAATTTTTTTTAATATTTTCTTTAAATTTTGATAAAATAATTTTTCTCTTTCTTCATAAAGGACAATCACACCATTTTTTCTTAATATATTAAAATATTCTTTGGCACTTTTTATTTTTATCGGTTTAAAGGATTTATCACGGTGGGGATAAGTTAAATTACTACTTTTTATATTATCAATCTTAAATTTAATAATTTGGTTATTAAAGAGAGAGAGAATATAATGGATTGGTCGAGCGAATGTTAGATTCTCTGAAATTTTCATTCTTTTCGGAAAAGGTATATTTTTTATAAAATTTGCTAGTTCTTGTGAGATAAGTTTCTTTAGATTTTCGCCACCAACTTTTTTCTTTATAAATACATATTCCTTATCACCAATTTTTTTAATAACAATATCTTTTTCTTTTGCCTTGTTTGCCTTTAAAAATCCTTTTCCTTGTTCCGTTAAAGCGCTATTTCCTGAAAAGGCAATATTTTTGGGTGGTCCTTGGATTTCAATAAATTTTATCTTGCTTTTTTCCGGAAGTCCGCTAACAAGAAAACCAATCCTTCTGGGAGTAAAAAATACTTTAATCTCTTTTAATTCAATCTCATTTTCCTTTAAAAAAATTAAGAAATTATCTTTTAAAAAGTGAATCGCCGGCTCAATATAACTAACCGGCAATTCTTCGGTTGCAATCTCTAACAAAAAATAGTTCTTCATAATAGTAAGAACTGCTAACCGGTATTTTTTTGGGTCTCAGCCAATAGAGAGTAATCCTTTTAGCAATTTTTGATTTTTCATAATATTTTTTTAAGGAAGGAAAGAAAAAGAGAGAGAGATGGATAACAAAGGCAATGGTTATAAAAGTAGCAAAAATTCCCCAGATCCCACCGGCAAGTTTGTCTAACCAAGAAAGAAAAATAGCCTTTAAAATTTCCGAAATTACATTTCCCAGAAATCTAAAAATAAAAACTACCAAAAGGAAGAGAATAATAAAAGAAATTACTCTCATAATTCTTGTATCACCAAAATGTTTTGATAATTCGGGATAAAAACGGTTGGCAATAAATATTCCCAAAATAAGACCCAAAAAACCGCTAGCGCTTTTAACTAAACCGTTTCTCAAACCTTGGAAAAAGCCAAAAATTAAAATAAGGATAATCAAAATATCCAGAAACATATATAAAAAAATAACGAAATATTTTATATTGTCAAATTAAATAAGTATTTTAGAAAGAAAAGAGTTTACTAATTCCAAAATTAAAAATAAAACTTCTGTTATTAAAATTTCTTCTTATACCAGCATAAATATCAAAAATTGGTAAAGAATAGGAGGTTCCCAAAGTTATTATTTTATCTTCTTCTTCACTATAAAACTCAATTGCCAAAGTAAAATTAGAAAATGTTTTTTCTAAGGCGATTCCGTAAAGAAAAGAAAAATTATCTTCTTCTTTTTCATAAATAAACCCGCCGCATCCATAAGAATTTAGAATATTAAAATCCTTTCCCAAGGAAGCAATAAGTAAAAGATTTTTACTTTTATCTATTCCTACTTTTAAAGCGCTGTTAAACAACGGATTTTCAAATCCCTTTTTATAATATAAAACGAAATCCCATTCTTCTTCATAACTAATATCAAAAGAAAATTCGGAAGAAAAAGGTAAGCCAAAATAAAGAGATAAAAGGTAGCCGAGTTTGGAAGTATCTTCTAAGTAGTAATTTCCTTCTAACTCAAAAGAAAATTCCTTCCATTTATTTAAATCTGGTGGTTCTGTTAAAATAAGACCGTTTATTAAAGTGAAAACTAAAAAGAAATTCATTATGAATTAAAATTAATAAACTTCTTTTCTTCTTGTTTTATAGATATAAACAATAATTCGCCAAACTATAAAAACTGAGATAGTAATAACAATTCCCAAAGCAATATCTTTTAAAGGATTTTCACCAATTAGGAAAATTTCGCCATTCCATAAATGGTCAACAACTCCGAAGATTACCGCGCCAAGTAGCAAAAGGAAAAGCCAACTTTTTTCCGATGCCTTTATCTTTAACTTTTTATTAATAACTGAAAGAAAAATAAGAGTTATTGTCGGAATAGTATAACAAAGCCCAAAGGAAAGCAAAAAATAAGTTGATAATAGATTTGTTTTTGTCGCTACCCAATACATTTTTCCTCCTTTTTAAGTTTTTATTTTAAAAAATAAATTATAAAAATTTTTTTTTAAAAATCAATAAGTGATTTAATTTCTATTACTTATATATTGATGAATTTTTTCAGCGATATTTCTTGGAATACCGATTTTTACTATATCTTCAATTTTTACATTTTTTATTCCTTCAATACTGCCAAAGGCATTTAAAAGAAGAAGCTTTCTTTTTTTTCCGATGCCAGGGATTTCGTCTAATATTGATTTTTTTATACTTTTTTTTCTTAAGTTTTTATGGTAAGTTATAGCAACTCTATGAGCTTCGTCTCTAATTCTTTTTAATAATTTTAAGGCTGGTGAATAAGCAGGTATGGAGACAATTTTGCCGTCTTCAAAATATAAGGTATCGCTTTTTTTGGCAAAGGCTAAAATTGGAATATCTTTATTAAATTCTTTGTAAACTTTATTGGCTACTGCTAAATGTCCTTTACCACCATCTACTAATACCAAATCAGGTAATGGTGTATTCTCTTCAATCAATCTTTTTAATCTTCTTCTTAAAACCTCTTCCATCATTCCATAGTCATCTTGGCCGCTTATCGTTTTTATTTTGAATTTCCGATACTCAATCTTTTTTGGTGTTATTCCTTCAAAAACCACTATTGAACCACAAGCATATTTGCCAAAAAGATTAGAAATATCTACCCCTTCAATTCTTATTGGTATTTTTTCTAACGATAAATAATCACCGAGTTCCATATTAGCCTTTGGTAAACGAGGGGTAGGCAATATTTCTAATAATTTAACTTCAGCATTCTTTTGAGCAAGATTGAGAAGTTTTTTCTTTTCACCCTTTTTAGGGATAGTAATTTTTATTTTAATATCTCTTCGCTCTTCAATCGTTTCAATAAATGTTTGAATTTCGGGAACTTCTTTTGGTAAAATTATTTCGTTAGGAATGTTGTAACTATGAAGATAAACCGATGATAATAAAGTCTCTAAAATTTCCTCTTCGGTATTGGTCAAAGGAAGATGAAAGGGATATTCTTCTTTACTTATTAATTTCCCTTCCCTAATTTTAAAAATTATAATAATTGCTAAGTTTTTATCTTTGGCAACACCGATAACATCCACGGATTTTTTATCTTTTAAAATTACTTCGTGTTTTTTCCTTAATTCTTGTAAAGCAAAAAGTTGGTTTCTTAAAATTACTGCTTTTTCAAATTCTTCGTTTTTGGCTGCTTCTAACATCTTTTTTTCGATCTCTTTTATTAATTCTTCTGATTTTCCCATTAGAAATTCGATTACTTCTTTTACTCTTTCTTTATAAACTTCTTTATCAATCTTATTTTGACAGGGTCCTAAACAGAGATTTAGTCGATAATTTAAACAAGGTTTTTCCGAAATGGTTAAAGGTAATTTTTTATTACAGGTTCTTATCTTAAAAATTTTTTTTACCAGTCTTAATGCTTGCCTTAAATTTTTTGCCGAAGTATAGGGTCCAAATAAAATTGAACCATCTTCTTTTAAATTTCTTGTTGGAAAAATTCTTGGGTATTCTTCATTGATAGTAATTTTTAAATAAGGAAACTTTTTGTCGTCCTTTAAACGGATATTGTATTTTGGTTTATTTATCTTTATAAGATTGTCTTCTAAAATTAAGGCATCGCTTTCTGAAGAGGTAATAATAATATCTAAATCAAAGATCTCTTTTATTAAATTTGTTCTTCTTATATCGGGTTGGGGTTGAAGATAATATTTTAATCTTTCTTTTAAATTTCTTGCCTTGCCAATATAAATAATTTTTCCTTCTCGATTTTTAAAAAGATAAACACCGGATGAAGAGGGAGCATTATTTATTTTAGTTTCTAAAAGGGAGTTAGACATTAACCTTTGACTACACCCAAAGGTCTCATTTTACAAACTCTTTTTGATATACCGGCATTATGGCAGACGTCAACAACGATATCTACATCTTTATAAGCATCGGGAACTTCTTCTCTTAAAACGTCTCTACTTGCTGCCATCACAATAATATTTTTTTGTCTTAGTTCCTGAGCAATATCGCGATTCTTTGTTTCTCGCAAAGCCCTTTCTCTTGACCAAACTCTTCCAGCACCATGACAGGTTGAACCAAAGGTTTCATAAAATGCCCTTTCCGTGCCAATAAGTAAATAAGAATTTGTTCCCATATCGCCGGGAATAATCACTGGTTGGCCAATTTTTTTATATTCCTCCGGAATTTGAGGATGGTTAGGTGGAAAAGCTCTGGTGGCTCCTTTGCGGTGAACACATACCATTTTCTTTTGGCCATCAATTAGGTGCTCTTCAAATTTAGCAATATTATGAGCCACATCATAAATTAAATCCATCCCCAATTGTTGTACCGGTTTCTTCAGAACCTGACTAAAAGCTTCTCTTACCCAATGGGTGATACATTGTCGATTTGCCCAGGCATAATTTGCCGCACAAACCATAACACTATAATATTCTCTACCTTCTGGTGATTCAATTGGCGCACAGGCAAGTTGCTGGTCGGGTAGTTTTATTCCATATTTCTGTACTGCTTTTCTTAAATTCTTTATAGCATCGTCACAGATTTGGTAACCAAGACCGCGCGAACCAGTATGAATCATTACTGTGACCATTCCTTTTTCTAAGCCAAAAACTTTAGCACATTCTTCGTCATAAATGGTTTCAATTACTTGGATTTCTAAAAAGTGATTACCAGCACCAAGGGTACCAAGTTGTGGCGTTCCTCTTTCTAATGCTCTTTTTGAAACTAAATCCGGTCTTGCTCCTTTCATTTGTCCATTTTCTTCGGTAAATTTCAAATCCCCTTCTGTTCCGAACCCTTTTTCATAAGCCCACCTTGCTCCTTTTTCTAAAACATCCTTAACTTCCCTTTCGGAAATTCTTATCTTACCGGTAGAACCCACACCGGAAGGAACATTATGAAAAATACTTCTTACCAATTGTTCCAAAAGATTTGGTTTTAAATCCTTAATTGTTAAATTTGTTTTTAATAATCTTACACCACAATTGATATCGTAACCTACGCCACCAGGCGAGATAACACCTTCTTTTAAATCAAAAGCCGCCACACCACCAATCGCAAATCCATAACCCCAATGGATATCAGGCATTGCCAATGAGTATTTTAATATTCCTGGTAAAGTGGCAACATTTGCTACTTGTTCCAAAGCCATTTCTTGCTTGATATGAATTAGTAACTGTTCATTCGCATAAATAATTCCATCAACGTGCATTTCTGGTTTATAACTTTTTGGTACTTTATAACGCCAGTCATCAATTTTTATTAACGGTCCTTTCCATTCATTTGACATATTTAACCTCCAATATATATAATTATAAAATATACAAAAATTTAGTCAATCATTAGAATATAAGAGTATATAAAATAATAACGAAAAGCATAATTGAAAAATTGGCAAAATTTTTATTGGCTTTCTTTTTGTGTTTCTTTCTATTTTTTTCTTTTAATATTAAGAGTAAAACATCTACTAAGATTAATATCTATAACCTTAGGGAGTTTATTAGAAATAACCGTAATAATACTGATAGAAGAAAGAACGATAATACTTCTTTATCAATCATTCTTACACTATCTATAAGAATGAGGTTAAGATGCTTATTAAGACGATGATAAAATGGTAGGGGGAATGTTCCCTATCTTTCTTTCAATTTTAAGATAAGCATTTGAAATATAATTACTTATAAGAAATTTTTGGTACGGGATGCCACTTTTAATATTGAATTAAGGCATTATCCCTATTTTAAAGTTTTCATTTAGTTTTTTATGTTTCTTCTTTTGGGATTTAAAAGCATTCTTCTCCTTACTATTCTTATTAATCCGATAACCATATCTTAAACCAATTTACTTTCTTATTGATTTTTTAAAAATTTTTTATATATTTTTCCAAATGAGTTTTTATTTTGCCAACGCCTCTTTAAAAGAGGCGGATATTTTAATTTTGGGTATTGGTTATGATAAAACCTCCTCTTTTATTTCCGGCTCTCGATTTGCTCCTGATTTAATTCGTGAAGGAGCAGAGAATATTGACACTTATAGTCCTTATCAAAAGAGGGATTTAAACGAGATTAAGATCTGTGATTTAGGAAATTTTAATTTTCAAAACGAAAATCCCAAAGATTTTATAAAAGAAGTAAAAGATGTAATAAAAGGTTACTTAAAAGAAAATAAGAAGATGGTAATTCTTGGTGGCGAACATACAATTACTTATCCAATTGTGAAGGCTTTTCAGGAATATTATAAAAACTTGGCAGTGATTATTTTTGATGCCCATTCTGATTTAAGAGAAGATTTTATGGGCGAAAAAATTTGTCACGCAACAGTGGCGAAAAGAATTTTGGAAATAGTGGGTAAAGAGAATCTTTATCAATTTGGAATCCGTTCTTTAACAAAAGATTGTTTAAAGAAAAATCCTAATCTCTTTCTTTTTGAAGTTTTTAAGCCATTAAAAAAAGTTATTTCTTTGTTGAAAAATAAAAAAATTTATTTATCATTAGATTTAGATGTTTTAGATATGGGTGTGTTGCCAGCGGTTCAGACACCAATTGCCGGTGGAATCAGTTTTTTAGAGTTGGTTTCTTCTTTTAAATTATTAAAAAATTTAGAGATTGTTGGTGTTGATATAGTAGAATTTTCCCCCCTTTTAAGTAGTCCTTTAGTTTATGCTTCCCTTTGTGCCGAAGTTCTTCGGGAGGTTCTCCTAATAATAAAATAAAATGTGTTGCCAAGTTTGCAATCTTTTTAATATTTGTAAAAATAAAAATGAGAGTTGCTGTGAAAAATGTAAATATTTTGATTCTTGTATGGCAATGACTAAGGAAGATAAAAGAGAAAAGATTGTTTATAACAAGAAATTGAAAAAAAGAAAATAAAAAAAGGGGGAAAAATGTGTTGTGAAGTCTGCCCGGATTATTATGATTGTGAAATAGAAGGAAAACTAAAAAAGAATTGTTGTGTAGAATGTCCAGATTACGAAGAATGTATGGATGAAGTGAAAGAGGATTACAATATTGAGGAAGATTTTGAAGAGAATTTTGACGAAGATTTTGGGGACGAAGATTTTTAGTTTTTTCATTTATTGACTTTAATTTTAAATTTCTTTATTATTGATTAAGATTTTATTTAAAAAGGAGTGAAAAAATGAAAAAGATAATTATTTCTTTATTAGTATTTTTTGCCTTTTTTTCTTGCCGGGAAGAGAAGCCGGTAATAAAAATTGGTAATAAAAAGATTACTAAAAGTGAAATTCTCGTTCAAATTCCCCAAGAGGTTATTTTAAATGAACAAAATTTGATGCCAATTTTAGAAAGAATTGTGAATAGCGAACTTATTTATCTTGCTGCTCAAAGAAAGGGGCTGACCAAAAATAAGAATTTACAAATGAAATTAAGGGCTTTGGAAAGAGATTTTTTTGCTAATGCACTAATTGAGGAGGAAGCAAAAAAGATTTCGGTCTCTCAAAAAGAGGTATCAGAGTATTATAATCAACATAAAGAAGATTTCCTTTCAGAAATTAAAATTAGGAGGATTGTGGTTTATGACGAAGATTTGGCAAATAGAATTTATGAAGAGCTAAAGGTAGGAAAAGATTTTATTTCTTTAGCAAAAGAATATTCGCAAGACCAGCTTTTGCCTGCCGGAGAAGAATCTAAATATTTTCCAAGGGGTTTTTTAACCGATCCAATTTTGGAAGAAGAGATTTTCTCTTTGAAAATTAACGAATTCACTTCACCAATAAAATCTCAGGAAGGATATCAGATTATTCAATTGGTGGATAAAAAGAAAGTGAAGAAAGATATCTCCTTAGGAGAAGTAGAAAATTATATTAAACAGATATTACAATATAAAAAGGGTTATGAAATGTTGAATAAAATGCTTTTAGATTTAAAAGAAAAATACAAAGTGAGTTATCATCCGGAAAATTTCTTCAAATGATTTATTTTTTAATATTTTCGGTTTTTTCTGCTTTTTCTTACGATCGTATTGCTGCTTATGTGGATGATGAAATTATTCTTTATTCGGAATTTCAAAAAAATTATCTTTTACTTAAAGAATTCTCGTCACCGGTTATTGATACCATTATTTTAAAAGATTCTCTATTGAATAGTTTGATTAATGGGAAAATTCTTCTAAAAGAAGCGGAAAAAGAGACAATTTTGATAAAGGAAAAAGAATTAGAGAATCTTTGGAAAGAAAGGATAGAAAAGATAAGAGAGAATTTTTTAACAAGTGAAACTTTATTAGAAAAGGCAAAAGAATTTCTAAAAAATAATCTTCGTCAGGAATTACTTATTCAAAAATTGTTAGTAAAAAAAAATCGTTTAAATATTACTATTACTCCGTTAGAATTAAAAGAATTTTATGAAGAGATAAAAGATTCTTTAGCAAGAAGGCCGACCATTTGTGAGATTGCTCATATTTTTCTTCCGATTTTACCGGGGGAAGAAAAAGAGAAGAATAGTCAAAGAAGGATTAGCGAAATTTATGAAATTTTGTTGCGCGGCGGTGATTTTGAAGAGATCTGTAAAAGTTTTTCCGAGGATAAAACTACTAAAGAGAAAGGAGGTTATTTGGGTGAGTTTTGGATTGATAGTTTGCCTTTGGTTTTTCAAGAAGCTGTAAAGGAACTAAAAATTGGTGAATTCTCTTCTCCCCTTAGAAGTCAATACGGTTATCATATTGTAAAGAAATTAGATGAAACAAAAAATAAAGTAAAAATTGCTCATATTTTTATTGAAGTGCCGATAAATAAAGAGGATACCCTCCGAATAAGAAACTTACTTTTGAAAATCCGAGATAAAATATTAAAAGGCGAAGATTTTACTAAATTAGCGAAAGAATATTCTTATGATTTAGAAACAAAAGAAAAAGGTGGTTATCTTGGCGAATTTGTTATCGATTTTCTTTTTTCACCTTTTAAGGAAGTCTGTGAAAATCTTGATAGCGGAGAAGTTTCGGAGCCAGTTTTATCCAAAGAAGGATTCCATTTGATAAAAATGTTGAAAAAAGAGAAAGAGCGAACTTTACCTTTTTCAGAAATTCAAGAAGATTTAAGAAATTTTCTTTATCAAAAGAAATTGAAAGAAATTATTGATGAATATTTAAAAGAA
>JBDRVN010000037.1:0-19023 GCA_039801885.1 Caldifarciminota bacterium | reverse complement strand
TTTTTTAGTTAATCCCACAAAAATTGATCAGTTTCTGAAATGGCAATTATCAGATTATTTAAAGAAGGAGGGCAAAGTTATTTTAATTTTAGGAAAAACTTTAAAAGAAAATAAATTTGGAGAAATTTTTGAAACCTTAGAAACTTGGGAAGGAGAAGGATTTCTAACTATTGACAAATGGGAAGAAAATCATTTTATTTTTCAAGACTTTAAAGAAAAAATTATAAAAGAACCAAAATTTTATCGGGTGGTTAATTTAAAAACAAAAAATTTAAAAATATTGGCATCTTTTAATAATAAATTTCCTTTTCTTTTAGAAGATACCTTAAATAACTTATTAATTTTTACCAGTAATTTTTCGGATAATTTTACTGATTTGCCAACAAAAATTTTATTTCTTCCTTTAATCTTAAAGACAGTTGAGTATTACGGAATAAAAAAGAAAAATAATTTCTTCATCGGCGAAACGATAGTATTAAATTTTGATTTACCTCAAATAAAGATTATAACTCCCTTTGGAAAATTCTTAAAGGAGACTTCCTTAGAAAAGGGAACACGGGTGATAAGATTTTCAGAAACAAAGGAACCAGGAATATATCAATTGGAAAATAAAAAAATTGCGGTAAATACTAAGAAGGAAGAAGGTAATTTAAAAAAATTAGATTTGAAAGAAAAAAATAATTTAAAAATAATAAAAGGAGAAATAAAATTAGAATATGAATTAACCTACTTTTTTTTATTTTTTGCTTTTTCTGTTTTTCTAACGGAGATTATCCTTCTTTTTATTTAATCTTCTTTTTCAGCTAATCGGTGGAGATAGCGGACATATCTGTTCATAAATGTTTCATCTTCTAATATTGCTACCCTTTTGACAATTACTCGTTTTGTTTCGCCAATAATTTTTAATCCATAAGTTTCGTGTCCAGGTTCACGAACAATCCATTCAATACCCATGCCTGGTTCCTTAGAAGGAGAATAACCTTTGCCTGTCTCATTTTGTAAAAATTTCGCTATCTCCCAACTTAAAGCTTCTACTGCTTCAATGGTGGAGACTCCTTCTTTTAAAAAAAGAATAATTACCTCTCCACCGTAATCTCGAATATCATCTAACCTTGTTTTTTTTAAATCAAAATAATCTCTTAAATCCATAATATATTATTACTTTAAAAATCATTAAAGTCAAGACCAAAAAGATAAGTATATACTTTAGTTGAATCAATCATATTTTCAATTAAAGAATATTCGTTAGGTTGGTGAGCAACACCACATACTTTCCCCCAAACAACTGGTTGGAATCCTTTTTTTCGGAAAATCGCTGCCACGGTTCCGCCACCAATACCAATTAATTTTGGATTTTGATTTAAAACATCTGCTATTGCCTTTTTTAAAAATTTTACTACATCCGCATCTTCCTTGGTTTTAGGTGTTGCTTCTTCATGATGAAGGACTTCTAAATCTATTTTTATTTTATATGTATCTTGCCACCAATTTATTGTGCCTTTCAAATAATCAATTATTTCCGAAAAGTTATAACTGGGAAGATAACGGCAATCAAAATAAAAAATGTCTTCTCCCGGAATAGTATTAATATTAGGAATATTACTTTCTTTTTTTGTTGGTTCAAAAGTTGTGTAAGGTGGTTCAAAAAGAGTGTCCCTTTGGTTAAAATTTTTTTCAAAATTTTCTGAAAGATAGGTAATTAAACGGGCACCGATCTTATGAGCATTTATTCCTTTATGAGGAACAGAAGCATGGGTTTGACGTCCAGTTATTTTAAATTTTAACCAAATTATTCCTTTTTCCGCAATTTCAATAGCCTCTCCTTTTTCACTACCGGCATCCGGAATTATAATTAAGTCTTCTTTATTAAAAAGATTAAAATTTTCTAAAAGATATTTTATTCCGTAATTACTGCCTGTTTCTTCATCACTCACAAAAAGTAAACAAACTGAATAAGGAGGAGTTAAATTTAAATCCTTTATTACTTTTAAGGCAAAGATGGAAGAAACCATTTCCTGTTGATTATCTTCTGTTCCTCTTCCATAGATTTTTCCATTTTTAACTACTGCTTTAAAAGGAGGTGTTTCCCACAAATTTTCATTGCCGGCCGGAACAACATCTAAATGGGTAATAATCCAAATTTTCTTGTTTGTTTTCTTACCCAAATAAAAAGTAAGTAAATTTGGTCTTATTTTATTTTTTATTCGTTCGTCAATAGCATTATACTCTTCTAACGGAAATTTCCATTTTAATAATTTCTCTTTTAAAAATTTTCCTTTTTCATACTCACCTTTTCCGTTATTCTCCGGACCAATCGCTGGAATTTCAGTTAATTCTTTTTGTAATTCAATCATCTCTTCTTTATATTCTTCAATTTTTCTAAATATTTCTTTAATTTCTTCTTTTCTCCACATATTAATTATAATAATTAATTTTTATTTTTTTGCAATTTGACGAAAATAGTCTTTTTGATATAATCTAAAAATGGAAAAAGAAAGGGTTTGGGTAGAAATTAATTTAGACAATCTTCTATCAAATCTTTTAATCATTAAGAAAATAGCAAAAAACCGAAAAATCCTTTTAGCGATTAAAGCTGATGCCTATGGATTAGGAGCCTGCGAGATAGCTCAATTTTTAGAAGGTAAAATTGATATGTTAGGTGTTGCCAGCATTGATGAAGGGATAATTTTGAGAGAAAAAGCAAAAATTAAAACACCGATTCTAATTCTTAGTCCAATACCTTATAAAACAATTCCTTATCTATTTGAATATAATCTAATTCCTAATGTAAGTGATATTGAATTTTTTAAACAATTGGTTAACTATGCCCAGGAAAATAATAAAAAATTAAAAATTCATATTGAAATAGATACCGGAATGGGAAGGACAGGCTTTTTTATAAAAGAGTTTAAAAAAATGTGGAAAATAATAAAAAAGCAAAATTTTTTAGAAATTGAAGGGATTTTTTCTCATTTTCCGGTTGCGGATAGTGATATTCTTTTTAGTAAAAAACAATTAAGAGAATTTTTAACATTGATAAAAAGATTAAATTTAAATAATAAAGTTATACATCTTGCTAATTCTTGCGGTCTTTTAAATATTAATGAATCTTACTTAGATATGGTGCGACCCGGTTTAATAATCTATGGTATTATTCCCAACGGAATTAAAGATGAAAAAGTAAAAAAGTTAATCAAACCAGTTGTTTCTTTAAAATCAAAAATTGTTAGTTTAAAACATTTTAAAGAAAATATAAGTATTAGTTATGGGCGTACTTATTTTACTTCTAAACCCACCTTAATTGGTATCATCTCTTGTGGCTATGGAGATGGTTATCCTTACCAACTTTCTAATCGAGGGGAGATCTTATTAAAAGGAAAAAGAGCAAATATTGTTGGTGCTGTATGTATGGATTTAACAATGGTTAATTTAAATAATTTTTCTAATGTAAGAATAGGAGAAACAGTAACTTTAATTGGTAGAGACGAAAAAGAAGAAATTACTGTCAGCGATGTTGCCTTTTGGGCAAATACTATTCCTTACGAAATTATCACTCGTCTAAGTCCCCGAGTACCAAGAGTTTACTTTAAAAATAACAAAATTTGGAAAATCAAGAAAATTAATTTGACTTTTTAAGAATTTTTATTAATATTATAATTAATGAATAAAAATGGGCGATTAGCTCAGCTGTGGTTAGAGCGCTTGCTTGACATGCAAGAGGTCACCCGTTCAAATCGGGTATCGCCCATTTTCTTTTCTTTTTATAGATGGTTTCGGAAATAATTAAACTATTATGGGAAATTCAGCAAATCGACAATGAAATAGGTTATCTTACCCAAAAAGTAAATGAAATTCCGGAAAAAATCACTGGTTTAAATCTCCATTTAGAACAGGAGACAAAAAATTTAGAGCGTGATAAAGCGAATATTATCAATTATAAAAAAGAATATAAACTGGCGGAAGTAGATTTAAAAACTTGTGAGGAAAAAATTGCTCAATATCAAATTCAGTTATACAGCGCTAAAACTAATGAACAATATAAAGCCTTTCTAAAAGAGATTGAGACACAAAAGAAACTAAAAAGTGAAATTGAAGATAAAATGATTGAGCTTTTAGAAAAAATTGAAAATACTGAACAAGAGATTAAACGAAGAGAAAAGGAAATCGAAATTATAAAAGGAGATACTCAAAAAAAGATAGAGGAACTTAAAGAAGAAGAAGAAAAAATAAAAGAAGAAATAAAAAAAAGAGAAGAGAAAAGAAAAGAATTAGTTTCTTTATTACCAGCTAATCATTATAACATTTATGAAAAAATTAAAAAAAGAAGAAACGGAATTGCCATCGCTAAAATAGAAAATGATGCTTGTAGTATTTGTTTTAATCCCGTTCCCCCTCAGACAATTATTGAAATAAAAAGAAACGAAAAGATTTACTATTGTGATTATTGCGGTCGGATATTAGTAATTATTGAATAAATGTCCTTAACACAATTTTTAAAAAAATATTTAATGTATTTAGGAATATTAATGGGAACTTTTTTACCGCGCTGGTTTTGTTTGATTTTAGCGAAAATCATTGGTTATTGCTGTTTTCTGTTAATGAAAAATCAAAAAAGGCGAATGATGAATAATTATTTTTATACTTTTGGAAAAGAAATTAGCGAAAGGAAAGCAAGAGAGTTAACTAAAAAACTTTTTATAAATTTAGCAATCTGCGTTGCCGATTTTTTAAAATCACCAAATTATAAAAACCGCCATTTTTTTTCTTTGATAGAAAATCAAGTGTCCAATGATTTTTTTCGCGATGCAAAAACAAGAAAACTGATTTTGGCTACTTTACATTTAGGTAACTGGGAATTAGGAGGTATTACTTTATCAAGAATGGGATTAAATTTTTCTTGTTTAATTGAAGTTTTACCTTTTGGTATAAGTAAAGTGTTTAACTGGTTAAGGGAAAAAGGACGTCTAAAACCCATTCCTTATAATTCTCCCAAGGAAATAATTGACTCCTTAAAAAATGGCTACAATTTAGCAATTCTCTCCGACCGCTCATTAAATCGGCAAGGATTGATATTGCCTTTCGGTAAAGGGAAAAGAATTTTTCCCAAAGGTTCAGCCTTTTTAGCCCAAAAATATAAAATTCCTTTATATTTTGGTTATCTGGTTTTAAAAGAGGATAGTAAAAAATATTTGATGATTGGCGAAAAAATAAAAACTAATTATAAAAATGATGAAGATTTTGAAAAAGAAGTAGAAAAATTGACAAAAATTATTGCGGAAAAAATAGAAAAGGTAGTAATAAGATATCCTACCCAGTGGTTCGTTTTTCAAGGAGATTTTTTAAATGAAAAGGAAAAAGATTAAAGTAAAAATAAAAAGGATAGATTATTTACCTTTACCGAAATATCAAACTCCAGATGCTTCGGGATTGGATTTATATGCTGCCGAAGATATAATAATTAAAAAGAAATCTTTTGCTACTTTGCGCACAGGTATTGCTATTGAGATCCCGAAGGGTTACGAAGCGCAAGTAAGACCAAGAAGTGGTTTGGCAAAAAATTATGGAATTGGGATTTTGAATAGTCCGGGGACAATTGATGCTGATTATCGAGGAGAGATTATGGTAATTTTATTTAACATTAGTAATAAAAATTTTAAAATTAAAAAAGGAGAGAGAATTGCTCAATTAGTTTTTTCCCCAGTGGTAAAAGTTGAATGGTTAGAAGTAAAGGAATTAAAAAAAAGTAGAAGAGATAAAGGTGGTTTTGGCCATACCGGAAAATAAATGAAAATCCTTTTAGTATCTTCTGCTTTTTATCCCTATCCCTCCGGAATTTCTGAACATGTATACCATTTGTCCTGGGAATTAAAAAAACTTGGTAATAATGTGAAAATATTAACTACCAATTATCCTAAATTATGGAAAGATAAACCGATTTTTGGTATTCCTGTGATTCGGTTCGGCAAAGTAATCTTCTTGCCTCTTAATAAATCCTTTGCTACTCTTCCGTTTAGCATAAAAATGCCTAACTTAGTTAAAAATTATTTAAGAAAAGAAAATTTTGATATTATCCATATGCACGGTTGTTTTCCGCCGGAAATTAGTTTTTGGGCATTACATTTTTCAAAAAGTGTTAATTGTGTAACCTTTCATACTGTGGGGTTTAAAAAACTAAATTTTCTAAAAATTTTTGCTCCTTTATATAAAAAATATAATACCAAAATAGACGGCAAAATTGCTGTTTCTGAAGTAGCAAAAAGATGGATTGAAGATTTTTTACCTGGTAACTTTCGAATTATTCCGAATGGTATTGATACAGAAAGATTTAATCCAAACAATCAGCCTTTTTTAGAATATAAAAAATATTTTCCAGTAATTCTTTTTGTTGGTCGTTTAGATAAAAGAAAAGGGGCAGAGATAGGGATAAGGGCTTTTAGTAAAATCTGTTCTTTCTTTACTAATCCCAAATTTTTAATTATTGGTAAAGGACCGGAAGAAAAAATGTTGAAAGATTTAGTTAAGAAATTAAACATTGAAAACTATTGTGATTTTTTAGGCTATGTAAAAAGAGAAGATTTGCCAAGATATTATGTCAGTTGCGATATTTTTGTTGCTCCGGCATTGGGTGGTGAAGCTCAGGGAATCATTTTATTGGAAGCAATGGCAACAAAAAAAATAGTGATTGCTTCAGATATTGAGGGATATAAAACAGTAATTAAAGATAAAGAAAATGGAATACTATTCAAAACGAATTCTTTTGAAGATTTATCTCAAAAGATTTTATTAATATTAGAAAATAAAAACTTAAAGAAAGAAATTGAACAAAACGCTTATTTAACTGCTCAAAATTATTCTTGGGGAAAAATTGGGAAAATGGTTGAGGATTATTATTATTATTTAATTGATTTAAAAGGGCTGAAAACTAAGGGATAAAAAAATTTTTCTTTTTCCTATTGGATAATCGAAATCTTCAAAGGTGTAACCGAACATCTCAGCATACTCTTTATTAAATAGATTTAAAATAGCTGCTTCTAAATTTAAAAACTTTGTTAATTGGTAATTTATTTTTAAGTCAAAGGTAAAATAGGAAGGAAGAGATTTGATTTTCTCTCCGTAATAGTTTATCTTTTCTGTTCGGTAATAACCAAAAAGAGAAAGATTAAGATTTTTTAATAATGAATAATTGAAATAAAAGGAATTGGCGAATTTAGGAATATAGGTAAGTTTACGTTTTTTGAAAAGAGTATCTTCTTTTATTTCTTCATTACCATTAAGAAGAGTTATGTTTGACCCAATTACTAAATTTGCAATATTTATTTTGAAGGCGATTTCTGTTCCATAGACAAAACTTCTATCTAAATTAAAAGGAGTATATCTTGTCATTGTTTTATCTAGAGACCAGCGAATAAGGTCTTTTATTTTTTTAACAAAGGGAGTAAGCGAGATTTGATATTTCTCTTGAGAGATTTGGTAATTTGCTTCTAAAATATTAGCAATTTCTCTTTTTAAATTTGAGTTTCCAGATAGATAAAAATTAGGAAAGATTTCAGTTTTAGGCCAATATAGGTCATTAATTGCCGGTGCTTTAAAAGAATTTCCAAGATATAACTTTACAAATTGATTCTTATGGGGATAAATAATGCCAAAACCATAACTTAAAAATCTATCAAATTCATAATCATCTAATCTAATACCACAATCAATAAATAATTTATCAAACATTTGGTGTTTTAAATTAGAAAACAAGGCAAAGGGAGTTCGGGAAGCCTGGAAGGGAATTCGAGCTGTGTATTTTACATTTTCCCATTTAATATCTAAGCCAAAATTAAAATTATTTTCGTTACCAAAAGGATAAGAAATTATTAAATTAGTGCCGTAAGCAGTATTTTTTAGCGAGGTTGTTTCATAAGAGGCAAAATTTGTTTTTTGATAGGTGCTGTAAATTTGGTAATTGAAAGAAATAATTTCTTCTAATTTGGGTGAAAAGTTTAAATTAAAAAAGTAAAAGGTATCTCTTTGTCGGTCAGTTTTAGAATAAGATAAAGAGTCGCCAGAAGGAGGAATGTTATTAGGATTGGGCTTTGGTCCTGGGATCCCAATTTCTCTCGAACTAAAACCACTGCTTAACTTAAATATTTCCACTATTTTTGTAAGAAGGGTAAAATTATAAAATTTTTGGTCATCGTTTGTTCTCATCCCATTGGTCTTAAATTGCTCTCCGTTTAAAGAAAATAGAAAATCTTTTATTCGCCAACCGGTTTTCATTAATAATTGGTATGTTTTAAAATTACCGTAAGAAATTTCTGCTGTTAGCGGTTTTTCTTCAATTATTGGAAGGAAATTGATAGCACCATTTAGAGCATTCGTACCATAAATATTTGAGGTAGGACCTTTATAGATTTCGATCTTTTCAATTAAACCTGAAGGCAAAAGTCCTAAATCAACAGTTTGGGAAGCAGGTTGATTTAAAGGTAGATTATCAAAAAGAATTAAAGTATGGGAAGAGTTAGGATTTCCTTGTAAAGAAATTCCAGTTAATCCCTTAAAAAAAGAATAGGAATTAAGATTAATTCCGGAAAAATAATTAAGAATATTTTTCTTTTCAATTGTTGGGAAAATTTTTAATGTCAACTGGTCAATAATCGTAACCGGCAAAGAAATGGTAAAAAGATTTTCTTTTATCCTCTTCGCATAAACATAAACGGTTTCTGTTTGATAAACCTGAGAAAAAATAGAAGAAAAACTAATAAAAATTAAAAGAAAACAAAAGGTTTTTTTCATTTTTTACCTCCTTTCCCTGCCAGGAGGGAAATATTTTATTAGGCTTGTGACAGGTCTCCTGACTCGCAACCATACCTATCCCACCTTCCCATCGGCAAAAAACCGACAGTGGTATTTGGGATAGGTCTTTCGATTGCTTACAGTGGGCAGGACCGTGGCGGATTTTCACCGCCTTCCCTGACACCAGAAAATCTGGTGCTCCGCTTATGCGGACTTCACAAGCCCAATAAATATAATCCTCAACCATTTTCCCAAAAACAAATATTTTAAAGAAATAATTTTAAAAATCAAGAAAAGGGAGTAAATGTGTTAAGAGATAGTTACTAACTTAATAAGAGTGTTAAGATAAAAATACCTTGAAATTATTTAAAAGAATTGTCTTGAGACAAAAAATCTTTTACTTATATTCAAAGAATACCTAAAATATCCTGAATAAAAGTAACATTTTATTATTTTAGGTTATGGTTCTCCTGCTATTCTCATCTTCCAGCCTTATTTATTATATTTGACTTTACTTTTCTTTCTCTCTATGAGGAAGTTCTGTCTCCACAGTCCAACATCCAGGGGTTATTTAAGCACTACGAAATTCTTAAAAGTAAACTTATTATTAAAGCCATTAATAAAAGTATTATTATTAACACTAATAGAGTCAAAAATATTCCGATAGGATAGATTTACCCCGTATTACTCCCTCCGTTAGGTTTTTTTTCTGTGCAAATTTTTTCCCATTTTTTAATATATTTCTATTAAGAATTTATAACATTCTATAAACATAACTAATACAAATATAGTGAAAAATTTTAAAATGTCAAGGGAAATTTTTAGTAAATATGTTTAGACATATTTATAAAGTTAAAAGATAAAGATGGAATTATTATGCTTTCAATGGTTCTATCCGTATAGTGGTGAAGAAAATCTACTGATAAAAGTAATAAAAATTTTAAAAGAACTGTAATTTTATTCTATTAAGTTAAAGGTTTTAAATAACCATTCTTTTTAAAAATAATTTCAATATCTTCATTTTTATATCCATTTTCTTTAATAAAGGTAATTAAAGTGAAGAAAGCATTGAAATTATTTAAATATGATTAGTATTAGAAATAATAAAAAATGCCGAAGGAGGGAGTCGAACCCTCACGAGGTGTCACCCTCAGCGGATTTTGAGTCCGCCGCGTCTTCCAGTTCCGCCACTTCGGCAATTTATTTAAATTATAATTAAGACAAATCCAAAATCAAGATTTTATTTTAGATAGATAACTTTTTCTTTGTATTGAAAACTTTTAGAATTTAATTCAATTAAATAAACACCTTGGGAAAGATTTCTTTTTTGCCACTTAAAGTTATACTCACCGGATTTTAAATTGTTTCTTACTATTTTATCAATTAGATTTCCTTTTATGTCATAGATTTTTATTGTTAAATCTTCCGAAAAGGGAAAAGAAAATCTAATATTTAATTCCTTAAAAAATGGGTTTGGTGAGATGGAAACTTTTTTCTTTTCCTTTGATAAGTTTTCATTAATGACTACTTGCGGCGATTGGGTAATTCTTACCATCCAATCATGGAATTGCCATAATTGAAAAGTATCAACATTAGAAGACCAGTAAGAACGATAATCCCTTGGCTCGTTGGCATCGGCACCAACTCCTAAGGCAGGCGAATTATTAGGCCAGTGTAATACTACCCATAAATCAGTTGATGAATAAATATTTACATTGAAAACAAAATTTGCCCAAGATGGCGCATTAGGAGAAGAAATATTTTCTACGCGGGCAAGCGGATTGGCGGTATCTGGTATACCATTTTCATCTTTACATAAAAGAATATAATCAAAAGGAGTATTAGCCATATTTACCATAACTCTACCACCAGTAATGCTAAAAGGCGGTGTTAATGTGGGTGTAAATCTCACATAGAACTTATCGTTATTTAATCTACCAACCCAATAATAAGCATCTGCTAAGCCATCGTCATATATTATCTCATAACTGCCAACAAAGTTTTTGCTTATAGTGTCGTTAGAAGAAATAAAATCATCGTTTACTCTTACTTTACCTTCGGCTTTGAGAGAACCAACATAAGGAATAGTAAAATTTCTTAAAGTTAAAGTATATTCTTGTTCGGGATAAATAATTTGAGAAACTGCCGAATCCACATAAATTTCATTATTTAATGAATCTTTGATAATAAGTATTCCTTTGATTGAATCATTATAGGAACCATTATTTTTTATTGTTAATTTACAAGGAAAAGTGTAACCGACAGTCATTTCAGAAAAAGGTGAGTTTATTAGTTTTGCTTCGGCATCATGAAAGCACTTTGATTTAATTGATAAAGAATCGTCGTAAGGATAGGTATCGCCAATAAGGTTGGTATAAAATAGAAAATCATAATAACTATAAAATGAAGGAGTAAAATTACTAAAAGTTAATATTCTTGAAGAATTTGGACCTAAAGAAGTTATTAATAATGACTCTTTTCTTAAAATAGTATCATTAACTTTTATTATTGAATAGGCATAGAAATTTACTGTGCTGTCACCAAAATTATAAAATTGTGCTTGGGGAGTAATTGTTTCATTAACTCGGATATGACGAGAAGGCGAAAGGATATTTGTTGTTCCGACATTTAATTTTGGTCTTCTTTTAATAGTTATTGAATATACTTCGCCACCATTTCCTAAACGATAAGCGTGGACTGCTTTGCCACCACAAGTGGCGTAACTACCGTCACTTGATATATCACAAGCAAAGAGTGAACCCGGTTCTTGGTTACGGGTGATTCCAGTTATTGGAATACTGGAATTTCTGTGATGAATAGTAAAGACATAAAAGGAACCAGTTTGGGCAGTATCACCCCAAGAGGCGGTAGCAATAAGACTGCCATCATAAGATAAGGCAACCGAACTGACCATTGCACCATATCCGCCATAACCTTGATAACTCCATAAAGGCGTTGCTGAGGAACTATCAAAAACAACCACTTTACCATTAGCATAACCAGTACCACAAGCAATTGTTGAGCCATCTTTTGAGATAGCAATATCAGTCACCCAAGGATTACCTACTAAACTTGACCATTTTAATTGATAAGAAGAACCATTCCAATAATAAAGTTTTACATAGCCATAATAATCACCAGTTACTAATAATCTTCCATCATAAGAAATTTTTGCTGCATATTGAGTGCCACAGTTATAAGTACCAATTGGTAAAGCACCTCTTCTTACACCGTTCTCAAAAATAAAACAGGAATCATAAACAGTAACAACTACTATCGAACCATCGTTAGACATATCTAACCCTTGTAAACGATTACCTTCACTAAAATTTGCTTGCCAAATTAGATTTCCTTCTTTATCAAGAAGAAACAAATCACCGCGGATGGTTGCTGAAGCAATATAATTTCCATCATAAGAGATTTTACTTATTCCTCCGCCACTTATTGGATAATTGTAAATCCATATTGGAAAAGAAGAATTTTTATTCCAGTAATAACAACTATTATTGCTGCTTAAAACCAAACCAGAACCATTATAAGAAGCACCAATAGAATGACCGCCATAGGTCCAATAAAACTCACCGGAATATTCCCAGAGAGGAGAATTAGCACCAATCGTACGGTAAAAAGATGCCCGTTCATCATTTAAATCCCAATAAGCAAAGATTCCCATTCCATCATCAGTAATATCAATACTCTGAACGATTGCTGCTCGGTGATTTCGGTCTACCCAAATCAATCCCGTTTCCGGACAGAAACTTAAAAAAGGAGTTTTTGATATTTCATCAAGGCTGATTTCTTTATTACCGTCAAAAAGAGTATGATGGATGAATTTTTCTCCGTTAATTATCTTCTCTTCTAAGAATATACCAACTTCTTTACTCATTACAACTACTGGAAAAATTAATAAAAGAAAATAAAAGATTTTTTTTATCATATTTCCTCCATTTATTTTCATTTTTAAAATTATAATTTAAAAAGAAAATAATTCAAGCAGTTTTTGACTTTTAAATAAGTTCTTGTATAATATCTTTTTAATTAGGAGGTTTTATGAATTTTAAAAATATTATTTTAGAATACGAAGAAGAAATAGCAATTTTAAAGATAAATCGTCCACAAGTTTTAAATGCTTTAAATACCGAAACTATTTTAGAGTTAGAAAAGGCGATTGATTTGATAAAAGAGAATGAGAAAATTCGGTTTTTAATCATTACTGGCGAAGGAAAGGCTTTTGTTGCTGGTGCGGATATCTCAGAAATGGCGAATTTCTCTCCTTTTGATGCTGAAAGGTTTGCTTGTAATGGTCATCGTTTACTTTCTAAGATTGAAAATCTCCCACAAGTAGTTATCGCAGTAATCAATGGTTATGCTTTAGGTGGTGGTTGTGAAATTGCTTTAGCTTGTGATATTAGATTAATGGCTGAAGATGCCAAGATTGGTCAGCCAGAAGTAAAATTAGGAATAATTCCTGGTTTTGGTGGAAATATCCGATTGCCAAGAATATGTGGTGCAGGAATTGCCAAGGAATTAATTTTCACCGGCGAAATGATTGATGCTAATGAAGCATTGAGAATTGGTTTGGTTAATAAAATATATCCAAAAGATAAATTATTAGAGGAGGCAAAGAATTTAGCAAAGAAGATAATTGCTCGTGGTCCCTTGGCAATAAAATTGGCAAAACAGGCGATAAATCAATCTTTAAATATGAGTATTGACCAAGCAAAAGAATGGGAGATAAAGTTATTTGCCTTGAATTTTAGTAGTAAAGAAGCAAAAGAAGGCTTAAAAGCCTTTTTAGAAAAGAGAGAACCTAATTGGAAAAAGGAGGAATAATGTATATTATTGGCGCAAAAAGAACACCAATTGGCAGATTTTTAAGTAGTTTAGCAAGTTTTAAGGCTCCGGAATTAGGAGCAATTGCTATCAAAGGAGCATTGGAACAAGCAGGAATACCAAAAGAAAAGGTTGACGGCGTGATAATGGGTCATGTCTGTCCAGCAGGTTTAGGTCAGGCACCAGCAAGACAGGCACAAATTAAAGCTGGTATACCATCAGAAATTCCTTCACTTACGGTTAATAAAGTTTGTGGCTCGGGATTAATTTCTGTTGTTCTTGCCTGTCAGACAATAAAGGCTGGCGATGCAAAAGTAATGGTTGCTGGCGGACAAGAATCAATGTCTAATGTTCCTTATTATCTATATGGTTTAAGAACCGGTGTGAGAATGGGAGAAGTAAAATTAATTGATGGAATGATTTATGACGGTATCTGGTGTGCCTTTGAAGATGTTCATATGGGAATATTGGCTGAATTTACTGCGGAAAGAAGCGGAATAACAAGAGAGATGCAGGATAAGTTTGCTTACGAAAGTCACATAAAGGCAGTAAAAGCAACAAAAGAAGGAAGATTTAATGATGAGATAATCACAATTACTATCCCTCAAAAGAAAGGAGAACCAATTGTGGTAAAGGAAGACGAAGGTCCAAGACCAGATACTTCTTTAGAGAAACTTGCTCAATTAAGACCGGCTTTTAAACCTGACGGAACAGTTACTGCTGGCAATGCTTCCCAAATTAGTGATGGAGCAGCCGCAGTAGTTGTTGCCTCAGAAGATTTTGTAAAAGAATACAAATTAAAACCTTTGGCAAAAATTGTTGCTTATGCCGTTGGTAGTGTGGAACCAAAGATGCTTTTTTATGCGCCCGTAAAAGCAATTAGAAAGATTTTGGATATTTTGAAGGTAAATATTGATTATTTTGATTTAATAGAGATAAATGAAGCCTTTGCTGTCCAAGTGCTTGCTGATGGTAAAGAATTAAATTGGGATTGGAATAAAGTAAATGTGAAAGGCGGTGGCGTTGCTATAGGACATCCAATTGGTGCGAGTGGCACAAGAATTCTTGTAACTTTGATTTATGCCTTAAAAGAGATAAAGAAAACAAAAGGTTTAGCAGCTATTTGTTTAGGCGGTGGTGAGGCAGTAGCGATGGCAATTGAAATTATTTAACAAGTGAAAATAAAAACCTATTCCGAAGAAGAGACAATTCAATTTGGAGAAAAACTGGCAAAAAAATTAAAAAAAGGTGATGTTTTAGCCCTTTATGGTGAATTAGGAAGTGGTAAGACAACTTTAATAAAAGGAATTGTTTCCGGTCTCTCTTATAAAAAGCCAATAAAAAGCCCCAGTTTTATAATTGTTGCTATCTATCAAACCGAATTTCCTATTTACCACATTGACCTTTATCGTTTAGAAGATATAAAAGAGATAGATAATATCGGACTTTTAGAATATATTTATGGTGATGGAATAAGTTTAATTGAATGGGCAGAAAAAATTGAGAAGGTCTTACCCAAAAAAAGAATTAACATAAAAATATCTATTGCTGGAAAAAATGAAAGAGAAATTGAAATAGAAGGACTTTAAATTTTATTTCTCTTCTTCTTGTTTCTCTTCTTTTAATAGAATTTCAATATTTGCTTTTTTCCTTAAATCAGCAATGAATTCGTTATAAAGTTGCTCTTCTTTTTCTTTTCTTAATTTTCTTTCAATCTTATCTTTTACTTCATCAAAGGGACGATAATGGGCTTTTTTATGGTCTTCTTTTTTTATGATTACAAAAGTAGTATCATTAAGTTTTATTGGTTTGCTAATTTCATTTTTCTTTGCTTGAAAGGCAAATTGAATAACTTCTTTTGGTTTGTGTTTATCATCTTTGGAAAAATATCCCAAATCACCACCAAAATATTTTGTCTGAGAAACCGAATATTCTTTAACGAGAGAATCAAAAGGTATTTTTTCTTTCAATAGTTTCATTCTCACTTTCTCGGCTAATTCTTTTGAACGAACAACAATCTCTCTTGCCTTAACCTGTTCCGGTACGAAGAAATCTTTTAGATTAGTTTTATAATCATTTTTCAATTCCTCTTCTTTTATTATCACTTTATCAGAGATTTCTTCTTTTTTTAACTGGTTAATCAAAAGGCTTTTAAGACGTTCTTGAAGCGGACCAAATACACTATTTCTTAGATAGCATTTAACTGATTCGGCTTCTTTTAATATCAAATATTCTTGAATAATATTTTCCACTAATTTTTTCTTTCCTTCGGGTGTTTCAAATTGGGGACGAACAAAAGGCGGTAATCGAGATATTCTCTCTTCTAATTGAGAGCTTTTAATCGTGATATTATGAAATTTAGCAATCTCTTCTCTATTTTCTTTTATCGCCTGAGTATCAATTACTGGTAAAGCGCTTGCCATTAAACTTTTTATTTTCTCTTCAAAATATTTGTTAATCTTTTCATTTTTTATTCTCAATTCAATATCACCTTCCACATCTTTAAATTTCTTAACTTCTTTTGGCTTTTTATCCTCGCATTTTAAAAGAACATATCCTTCTTTTGTCTTTATCGGTTTTGATATGTCGCCGACTTTTAATTTAAAAGCAACTTTTTCAATTGCCTTATCATAAGTTCCCTTTTTGAAATAACCTAAATCTCCATTTTTATTAGGAGAAAGGTTAATAGTTGTATCTTTCGCTATTGAATCAAAAGCCAGTTCATTTTTTATAAACTTGTCTCTTAACTCTAAGGCTTGCGGCAGTTCCTTAACCAAAATCTCTCTTGCTTTTACTTGTTCTTCTCTTATGTAATTTCCTTTATTTTTCTTATAATAACCTTTTTTCTCCTTTTTACTAACCTTAATTTTGTTAACCACCTCATCCTGATACCATTGTTGAAACACAAGCATCTTCCTATGTTCTTCATAATTATCTTTTATTAAAGAAAATAAATCCTTCTTTTTTGCTTCGCAGTATAATAATCTTTCATCAATCATTTCATTTAAAAGTTTTAATTTATCTTCAAATTTCTCATAAGCGGTGGGATTTCTGGAAATTCTTTCGTCAAATTCAATCTGGGTAATAGGCCAGCCATCAACAGAGGCAACTTTTTCAATATAATTCTTTTTAAAACATCTCTCAATCGCATCTAAGGCATCTTCGGCATATTTTGATTTTGAATATTCAACAGCAACTTTTTCAAAAATCTGGGCGGCACTTAAATAATCTTCTTGTAACTCTTTTAAAAGCCCTAACCGATAATAGACTTCTGGTAAAAGTTTTGACTTTTTATAATTATTAATAATCTCCTGATAAATCTCTTCTGCCTTCTTATAATCTTTTAACTTATCAAAATAGATATCACCTTTTTCTATTAATAAAATAATTATCTTATCCGGATTTTTCTCTAAAGATAATAAAGAATCTAAATAATTTATTCCTTTTGCCCATTCCTCGGTAAGATAATAATTATAGACAGGAGTTAAAAAATTATCGGCAGCAAAAAGATTAAATAAAAAAGCACTAATTATTAAAGTTAAAATTGTTTTCTTACTTACCATCTTTCCTCCTTTTTTAAGTAAAAATTATAAAAATTTTCTTTTTAAAGTCAAGTTAAGGTAAAATCGCTTTAAAAATCTGCATACCAATTGCTGAAACCAAGGGGATAAGGACATTGTCATTCACTTCTAAAGGAAGAACTTCAATGATTGTTGCGATAGCAGCACCAATCAAGCCAATCTTTAAAGGTAAATTTATATTGGGCAAAATAGATAAAATATAACTGATTAAGGTACAAGATAAAAAACAGGCAATCATTCCTTCTAAGGTCTTTTTCAATGTAAAAATCTTTGTTTTTCCATGGGTTAAGCCAATAAGGGCTGCCATTGTATCACCAACCGCCAGAAAAGCAATAGATGCCATAAATATACCCCTATCTTCAAAAATAAGCATATTAACCAAAGAGGCAAGCATTAGATAACTACCACCGGTTAAAGAAGTAAATTCTCTTTTTCTTAATAATGAACCAAACAAAATTATAAAGATACTTTTTACCGGATTAATATGAAGCCTTAAAAAATCAACAATAAGAAATGTTAAAGCAGTTAAAAACATTAAAAAGATACTCAACTTTCTTGGTAGAAAATAATAAAGAATTGGAATTAAAAGGGCTATTAGATGGACAAATTTTCTTCCGTATTCCGGACCTAAAATTTCACTCCTCCGCTTACTTTTAAAGTAGAAGCCGGCAAATCACTATCTAAATATTTTTTTGTTTCGTAACCATAATCTAAATAGATTGAACGATAATTTATTCCAAAACCAAAAGCAAAACAATGGTGATAGAAACCAACTCGTAAAGCAATCAGGTCTTTTATTTTATATTCCAATCCAAAACTATTATTATCAGGAAGTTTATTTAAACTTGGCTCACCTTCATAGGCAAGGGTAAGAGCACCAAAATTCTTACTGATGCCAATTGCTAAATTTGGCTTTATTTTTTCTATTTTCTTATCAGACCAGATGATTGGTGAACTTGTAATATTTCTAACTCTTAAGCCTAATAATATATCTTTTTCAGGAATCAAAGAGAAACCAAAATCAATACCGCCACCAAATCCCCATTGAGTATAAATATTACGGTAGATAATTTTCAAATTAAAACCCAAAACAAGAAAATCTTTTAAGAAAAAGGCAAAATTGAAATAGGGGATAAGGTCATAGGCAAAAACATTCTTTACAAATATTGGTTTATTTGTGCTTTCATTTGGTGGTGAATTTGGGTCCGGCAAAGAACAATAAGGAATATTAGGAATGAGATTGGCATATAAAGAAAAACCTAAACCATATCTTTCTTTTGGAAGGATAAAAGAAAAATACTCGTTTCTAAATTCGCCACCATAATTTTCCGAATGATAGAAATAAAACTCTCTTTTATTATGAAGACAAGTAAGCGAAGGGTTATAATAAAAAGAAGAACCATCTTTTTTCAAGCCAACCATTGCCTGACCAAAACCAACACCACAAGCGGAAGTTCCTAACTCCTCAAACTCGCCAACATATTCCTGAGAAAAGAGAGCAAAGAAAATAAATAGAAAAAGATACCTTCTCATTAGATAATTTTATAAAATAAAAGATAAAAGTCAATACTCTCAAAAAGAAAGAATTTATTTATTTTAAAATTACAATCTTTTTATTCTCTTTTTCAGTTTTTAGAAAATAAATACTTTTTTTAGTTTGTTTTCCTTATCTTAAAATCAATATCTTTTTTATTCCTTTTTCGGTTTCTTTAAAGTAGATGCCTTTTTTTAACTTCTTTTCTTTTACAATTTTGCCGGTTATGTCGTAGATTTTTTTGCCTTCAAAAGAGAGATTTTTTATTTCTTTTGTTATTTCTTTCTCTTCATT
>JBDRVN010000036.1:0-19543 GCA_039801885.1 Caldifarciminota bacterium | reverse complement strand
GTAAAGGGAAAAGTCATTTCCTTTCGGTAAAAATCATTTCCCTTCATTTCTTTTCTTCTCCAGTTGTTTCGGCAAATTCTTTATCTTTTTCTTCTCTTCTTCACTTAAATACAACTTCATAATCTCTCCTTTTTATATTTTCCCCTTATATATATATAACGTAAAAGAAGGCAAAAAGGTTACCACTTTTTTTAATTTATTTAGCGACAAATTGGGATATCAATTTTTATCAGCAGATATAAAAGAAAACAAAAATAGCAAAATATTGGTTTAATAAACCATTGGAAAATAAAAAATATTTAACAGAAGAGCTAATAAATGATATTTTAAACCTGTTTAAAGAGTTATAAAAGTCTTTCTATTTAAAAACTTATTTTATTATTGACAAAATAATTAAAAAGGTTAAGGGCATTACTTTTGTGGCGAATGGCAAGTGGCTATTACTTTATGTAGCCAGGATTTAAGTTCTTCGGCTTCTTTCTTCTCTTTCTCATTAAGGCAGGGAAAGATGATGTTGTTTGTTAATAAAGGTTCATCAATACTCGGCAAGTTTTCGGCAATTTCGGTATAGGGGATTGGTGAGTATTCTGCTAAGTGGATTTTCACTTTTAAAGGTAATAGGAATTCTATGCTTTTTTTTACTGATTCAATTGTTTGGTTTGGTAAGCCAATTAGTAGATAGACTTCAATCTTCTCCGGTAAAAAACCAACCTGTATTAAATTATTATAAGCCTTTAAAAACTCTTCGGTTTTTATCTTATCTCCCAATTTTATCTGGAGTTCAAAATCGGTGGTCTCTAAACTTAAATAGATAGTTTGGAAGTTTGCCTTTTTCATTAGGTAGCAGGTTTCTTCGTTTAAATATCTTGGGTGAAGTCCGTTTGGCGTATGGAAGTTTAGGCTTACTTTCTCTTCAATAACTAATTTTAGCAACTTTTTAAACTCGGGATTTAAAAGTAAGGCATCATCATAAAAGACAATATTTTTTATTCCCCTTTTTTGATAATCTTTTATCTCGGCTAAAACATCTTCTGCCTTTCTTATCTGGTAATTATTTATTAGGTATCTCACCGCACAATAGGGGCAACGATAAAGGCAGCCAAGAGAAGTTAAAATACAAACATAGTCAAGTTTTTGATATAAATCATAAGCCGGATAGGGAAGAGAGAAAAATTCTCTTTTTGGTAAATTATCAAAATATTTCGGAAGTTCCTCTTCAAATCTTCCTTTGATGACAATATCCGCCTGAGAATATTTTTTCGCATGTTCATAATAAAGAGTTGGATAGATTCCGCCAAGAATAATTGGTGCCTTAAATCTTTTTTTGAGAATTTTTATCATCTCGAAGGTTCCTAAATACCAATAGGTCATTACCGAAGTTAGAAAGATATAATCAGGCTCTTTTAGATTTTCAATAATCTCCTTAAATATCTCAATGGGCATTCCATATCTCTTATATTTTCTTTTGATATCTTTATAAATTGCTGGTTTCTCAATAAAGGTATAAGGAAATTTTCCTCTACCATATTTATCTTTTTTTATTTTAAAGTTTTTTAAAATTAAAGGGTGATTTCGATCAAGACAGTCAATAAAATCTATTTGAAAATTGTTCTCTCTTAAATAGCTTGCTAAATATAAAAGTCCCAAAGGCTTTAAAAAGAAATCATAAGCCTTAAAATCATAAATCCAAGGATTAATAAGTAATGCCCTTTTCAACAGTATAAAGAAGAATAAAGATGGAAGAGAATAAGTCTTTTGTTTAAGTTGTATTCACATTCTTCGTAAATTTGATTTAGTTTATAAAGGGAAGAAATAATTTCTTCGTAGTTTTTCTTTTCTGCTAGATATTTTAATTTTGGTTCTACTTCCCAGAGAGAAAGATAGCCCAATTTTTGGTATAAAAAGCCCCGATAAAGAAGGATTAAATCTTTGATGAAATTAACAATCTCATCATAATCTAACTCGCTATATTTCTCGTAGAAGTTCCTAAAAAGATAGTAGGCGGTTTCTTTTTTTCTGGTTTCGGTAAATTTTATTACCTCTTCGTTAAAAATCTTTTCGCCTCGGTTTGCCAATTTGATTGCCTCTCTTAAACTACCAAAACTGAAAAGGCTTGCCTTTTTCGCCACTTCTTTTGAATAGCCTTTGTTAATAAGATAATTTTCAATATCTCTTATTGGTAGGGGAAAGAATTTTAAAAGATAACAACGAGAAAGAATAGTTGTTGGTAATTTGTGGAGTTGGTCAGTTGTTAAAATGAAAAATACCTTATCCGGTGGCTCTTCTAAGGTTTTCAAAAAGGCATTGCTTGCCTCTTGGGTTAATTTCTCGGCTTCAAAAATTAGATAGATGCGGTAATTATCCACCTTTATTTTTATTCTTCCTTTTAGTTCTTTTATCAAGTCAATGGAAATACTAGCTTTTTTAGAGGTTTCCGGTCTCATTTCAAAAAGCCGATATTGACTTCTTAAATCCAACATCTCTTCATATTTCTCATCATCTTTTATCTCTTTCACATTTTCTAAACCAGGGAAAATGATATCTAAATAGGGATATTCTAAATTTTCAATTGTCTGACAATGGGAACATTCGCCACAAGGAGCAATTTCCGAATTAAGGCAATTAAGGTATTGAGCAAAGACTAATGCTAAGGTTCTTTTACCAATCCCTTTTTTGCCATAAAAAATTAAGGAGCGACAAAAAGGTTTATCTTTTAAACGTTTTAAAAATTCAATATTCTCTTTATGACCGATTATCTTTTGGAAATTATTTAGCGGCTTAACCATTCTAAGGGATTAACCGGTTGTCCTTCTTTTCTTAATTCAAAATGGAGATATTCGGCTGAGAGACCAATAACCTCATTTTGTTTTACTTCCTGATTGGCACGCACAGCAATCTCGGAAAGATTAGAATAGACAGTATAATAACCTTCCTGATGGTCAATAATAACCATATTGCCATAACCCCGAAATCGGTCGGCATAAACTACCCGACCGGGTGCGATTGCGATCACCTTGGTGCCAAATTCTGTTTCAATATCTATCCCTTGATTCTTTATCTTGGTTTGATATTTCGGATGGGAAAGACCGCCAAAATAACTAATGATTTTACCTTTTAATGGCCAGGGAAGATTATTCTTCTCTTTTTCTAAATAATGGGCACCGGGAGGCAATTTTCTTTTTACTCTTTTTCTTTCCAGTTCGGCAATTAAATCTGCCAATCTCTTTTCCGCCTCTTTTAATTCTTGTTGTAATTTTTCTTGCTGACTTTTTTCGCTCTGAATTTTCCCCAAAATTTTTCTCTGTTCTTCTCTTCTTTCTTTCAACCTTTTTTCTTCTGCTTCCTTCTGCTCTTTTAAGTTTTTCACCTCTTCGTAAGCATTAAATAAATCCCTTTTATCCTTTTCCAATTTCCTTTTTAAATTGGATAGTTCGTAAATCTGGTTTTGATTTTCGCGAGCAATGTAATTAAGATTTACTAATTTAGAATAGACCTCAGGCAAAGAGCGATTAGAGAAATAGAGCTCCAAAGGTAAACGGGTTTTAATTTTATATAAAAGGATAACCAGTTTATCAATATCCTTCTCCTTCTCACTAATTTTTTCTTCGGTATTTTTTATATCCCTTTCTAAATTGTTAATCAGATTCTCATAATTTTTTATTGTTTGATTTAATTGTTTAATTAATCTTTTTGTTAAATCGGTCTTCTCTTCAATGGCTTCAATCATTTTTAAAATTCCCTTCTCTTCCTTTTTTAGATCTTCCAACCTTTCTTCTACCTTCTTCAATTTTTCTCTGATTTCCGAGAGTTCTTTTTTGTTCTTATCAATCTCTTCGGAAGTAACTCCTTCTTGAGTAAGACCAATTAAAAAAATTAAAAAAAGGAAAAGAAATATAGAAATCTTTTTCATTTTAATATTCGGTTTAAAGCAAGACTTGAGCCAATACCACCAAGAAAGGCACCGATAAGAATAGCAAAAATCAATAAAAGAATTGTTGGAAAACTTAACGCCATAACACTTAAACTCATTATCCGATAAATAAAAAATAAAAGAACAAAAGAAAAAAGTCCACCCAAAACCCCTTCCAAAATTCCTTCTAAATAAAAAGGTGCCTTAATAAAATAATTCTTGGCACCAACCAATTGCATAATCTCAATCTCCCTTTGCCGGTTGAAGAGACTTTGTTCAATATTCTGGAAAATGATAAAAATGACGGAGATTGAAACGACAATCAAAATTCCGATATCGATATAAATAATATTATTTAATACCTTCACCAATTTACTAATCAACTCTTCACCAGCCCAAACATCCTTTATTCCGGGAATTAGTCTTAACTTGTCTTCAATCCTTTTTATCTCCGCTACCTGCTTAGCCTTTTGGGAAATTCTTATTCTTAATGATGGTGGCAAGGGATTGCGCTCAAGATTTTCTAAAAAACTGGCTTCTTCTTTTAATTCCTCTTTCAAAATTTTTAAAGCCTCATCCTTAGAGATATATCTTACTTCTTCTACACCATCAATCAGACTAATTTTATCTTTTATCTCTGGAAAAGAAACCTTCTCATCTAAAAAGGCATAGATTTCAATTTTATCATAAGCAATCTTTAAGGAAAGAAAGAGATTATAAGTTAAAAGGAAAAAGATTAAGATAATTAAAAGACAGAGACCAAAAGCAAAGGTTGATAAGAAAAAGGGGAGTGGTTTTTTCCTAATTCCTCGCAAACTTTCTTTAAAGATAAAATTAACCATAAGCAATTTTCCCAGAGACAATGTGTAATCTCCTTTTCTTTAATATTTGGGGAAGTTCCGAGTGATGGGTTGCCATAATCACCGTTGTTCCCATCAAATTTATCTCTTTAAAAATGTTAATAACCTCTTTACTGGCTTCCTCATCAATATTACCGGTTGGTTCATCAGCCAAAATTATTTCCGGATCCTTTACCAAGGCTCGGGCAATCGCTACCTTCTGTTGTTCACCACCGGATAATTGATAAGGATAGCAATCCTTTTTATGGACCAAGCCTAACCGAGTTAAGGTGCGCACAATCTTTTCTCTTATTTCATCTCCTTTCATATCAATCGCCTTCAAAACAAATTCTAAATTTTCATAAACTGTTCGATCAGATAGCAATTTAAAATCTTGAAAGATAATACCAATATTACGACGATAGAAGGGAATTTCCTTCTTTTTAAGAGATGCGACATTTTTATTATTGACAATTACTTTACCAATAGTAGGCAATTCTTCGGCATAGATAAGTTTCAGGATTGTTGTTTTACCGGCACCGGTTGGACCGGTGATAAAAATGAATTCTCCGCGTTCAACCTTAAAAGAAACACTACTCAAAGCCGTCCATTTATTCTGATAAGTCTTTGAGACATTATCAAATTCAATCATCTATTTATTTTATAAAGAAATATTTAAAAGTCAATTAAATTAAACGAGTTTTGTATATCTAATATTGAAAATAATTGATAGGATAATTAAAATTAGGGTATGGAAAAAATAAAAAGGGAGGCTAATAGAAAGGTTAAAAAATTAAATTTCTTCTTTCTCTTTTTTGTTTCTCCTTTTCTTATCCCCGCTCTCTTGTTCTCCCAAGTAGACACTGCCTGGGTAAGAAGGTATAACGGTCCGATAAGTAATGATGACGAAGCCCATGCGATTGCTATTGACAATAATGGTAATGTTTATGTTACCGGTTACAGTGTTGGTAGATTTCGCGATTATGCAACAATTAAATATGTCCAAACACCCGGCATTAGGGAAGATAAAACAACAAAGATAGAAAAATTAGTCACCCCAAAAATTGAGAAAATCTATAACATAACCGGTAAACTTGTTAATAAAAAGAGGCTGAAAAAGGGTATTTATTTCAAAAAAGCCGAGAAAGGTATAAAAAAGATATTGATTTTGAGATAAATTCCCTTTTTGGATAATTGACTTTTAGCAGAAATTTTATAAAATTAAATTAGTTTAAATTTAAAAAGGAGGAAAGATGGCAAACTTGTTTGAAGAAGTGAAAAACATGATTGTTGAAAAACTACACGTAACACCGGAAAAGATAACCGAGGATGCCCATTTTATAAATGATTTAGGTGCTGATTCTTTAGATATTACTACTTTGTTAATGGAAGTGAATGAGAAATACGGAATAGATATTCCCGATGAAGATGCTCAAAAACTTGATACGGTTGGTAAATTAGTAGGTTATTTAAAAGAAAAATTAGGAAAGGAATAATCAGTGACAAGAAGGGTTGTTGTTACTGGTTTAGGAGTCGTTTCTTCTTTAGGATTATCAATTAAAGAATTTTTTGAGAACTTATTACAAGGAAAAAGTGGCGTCAGTCGGATAACTCGTTTTGACCCTGCTAATTTAGAGGTTCAATTTGCTGGTGAAATAAAAAACTTTCCTTTTACTGACCGGTTTGATATTAAACTACAAAGAAGAACCGACCGTTTTACTCAGTATGCTTTATGGGCTTCCTTATCAGCAGTGGAGGATGCTGGAATAGATTTAAATAAAATTGATAAAAATCGGACAGGTGTAATTATCGGTTCCGGAATGGGTGGAATTGAAACTTGGGAAATTGAGCATATTAAATTTTTGCAAGGTGGTCCCAAAAAGGTTTCACCATTACTCGTGCCAATGATGATTCCAGATATGGCAAGTGGACAGGTATCTATCTATTTTGGTTTTAAAGGACCTAATTTCTGTATTACTTCGGCTTGTGCCAGTGGTGCCCATGCAATTGGGGAAGCCTTTCGGTTAATAAAATCAGGTGATGCTGACTTGATAGTTACTGGTGGCAGTGAAGCACCAATCACTGGTTATTGTATAAGTAGTTTTGCCAATATGGGAGCATTATCTAAAAGAAATGACGAACCGGAAAAGGCATCAAGACCTTTTGATAAAGATAGAAACGGATTTGTTCTTGGCGAAGGTTGTGGTGTGGTAATATTAGAAGAATTGAGCAGTGCTTTAAAAAGGAATGCAAAAATCTATTGTGAAATTTGTGGCTACGGTGCATCAGCCGATGCCTTTCACATTACTGCGCCCGATGAAACAGGCGAAGGTGCTTATTTAGCAATGGCTAATGCTTTAAAAGAAGCAAATCTTTCACCCCATGATATTGATTATGTTAATGCCCACGGCACTTCTACTAAACTAAACGACAAAATAGAAGTGATGGCAATAAAAAAACTTTTTAAAGAACATTCTTATAAACTATTAGTGAATTCCACAAAATCAATGGTTGGTCATTTGCTCGGTGGAGCGGGAGCAATTGAATTTGTCGTTACCTGCCTTTCAGTTTTTCATAACAAAGTTCATCCGACAATTAATTTAGATAATCCGGACGAAGGTATGGATTTAGATTTTGTTAGATTCCAAATGAGAGAAAAAGAAATCTTTGGCGCGATGAATAACTCTTTTGGGTTTGGTGGTCATAATGCCTGTTTGATAGTGAAAAAATTTGTTGGAGGATAAGATGTTTAATATAATTGTTTGTGTAAAACAGGTTCCTTCAACAGAGACAAGATTTAAAATTGATTCCCAAACTTCCTTAGTAGATTTAAAAGAGATTGAATGGGTAATAAATCCCTATGATGAATATGCCTTAGAAGAAGCATTAAGAATAAAAGAAAAATACGGAGGAAAAGTAAAGGTAATTTCCGTTGGCGAAGAGAGAGTAAAGACTACCTTAAAAACTGCTTTGGCAATGGGAGTGGATGAGGTCTTTCATATAAAAACCAATGAGCGAGTTTTAGAATCACAAACCTCTGCTTATTTAACCTACCAATTTATTGTAAAACAAAATCTTTCTTTTGATTTAATTCTTTGTGGAATAAAAGGGATTGATTATGACCAAGGAGTTTTCCCGATTAGTTTAGCAACCTTATTGAAAATTCCTTTTATAACTACGGCGATAAAAATTGAACTGGATAACGAAGATAAAAAAATTAAAGTCTCATCGGAATTGGAAAACGGAACAGAAATTTCAGAAGCTTTACTGCCCTGTCTAATTACTTGTCAAAAAGGTTTAAATGAACCAAGATATCCCAGTTTAAGATTGATGATGCAAGCGAGTAAGAAGCCAATACCCACAATAGAAATAGAAAAGGATATTCCTTCCTTACCAAAATTTAATTTCCAAATTAACAAAATGTTTTTACCGCCTCCAAGAAAAGCAGGAAAAATCTTAGAAGGAGAAGTGCAGGAAGTGGTTAAGGAACTTATCCGTCTCCTTCGGGAAGAAGCAAAGGTCCTTTAATTTTCTATGTTAAAAATTGGTGTTGGTGGAAATCTTGGTAGCGGCAAATCAACAGTTGCCAAAATTTTGGCTAATTTTGGTGGAAGGATAATCGATGCCGATGAAATTACCCATAACTTATTAAAAAAAGACAAAATAATCAAGAAAATAAAAAATCTTTTTCCTGAGATAATTAAAAAAAACAAAGTTTTAAAAAATAAATTGGCAAATTTGGTTTTCAATAATAAAAATAATTATAAAAAATATTATTCTTTAATAATGCCAGAAATTTTGAAAACAATCGATAAAGAGATAAAAAAAAGGAATGGCGAATTTTTAATTGTTGATGCACCATTATTATTTGAGACGGGTTTATATAAAAAAATGGATTATAATATCTTGGTAGCAGCACCAAGATCTTTAAAGATTTCCAGAATGATTAAAAAGGGATTTAAAAAAGAAGATATTTTACAAAGGTTAAAATTTCAAATGTCCGAAAGAAAATCAAAAAAATTGGCAGATTTCGTGATTTATAATAATAAAGATGAAAAGAGATTAAAAGAGAAGGTAATTAAAATTTGGGAGAAAATATGGAAATAAGTAAATTGGCAATTAAAGATTTAAGATTAAAAGAAAATTTACTAAACTTTTCTACTCCCCGACTTTTGGAATTGAAAGAGATAGAAAGTTTGGCAAAGGATTTTAGTGAAAATATTTGTAAGAAGATTATTGGCAAAGAATTGTTTCTTAAAGAAACTAAGAAAGATGCCAATTGTGTTTCTTATAATTTAAATAAAAATTACGAACTCCATTTTGTCTTTGATATTACTGAAACAAGGATTGCTTTTGTTAGCAAGAAGCAAGAAGAGGCAGAAAGGCTATTTCGGTTATTAAGAGAACAAAGGATTATTTTACCCAATCTTTACGAAGTGCTCAACAAAATAAAAGGTAATCTTTCGGAAATTATTGCTTCCCTCTTATGGCAGATTGGTGCGATAAAAGTAAGTATGGGTGATTTAAGACCTTATTTTAAAGTAGATGAAAGAAAAAATCGCAGTCCAATATATATTGATTTAAAGGGATTACCAAATTATCCGGCAATCGGTAATTTTATAATTAGTGCCTCAGCTCTTATCTTATCAACACTCCAATTTGATTTTATCTGTGGTATTGAAGCTGGAAGTATCGCTTTGGCATCTTTGATTGCCCAGTATCTTTCCAAACCAATGTTTTTTGCCCGCAGAGAGAAGAGATATCCGGAGGCACCAATTTTAGAAGGGATAAAATTACCCGAACTTTATAAAAAAAGAGTATTACTCGTTGATGATACAATTGTGAAAGGATGGACAAAAATAAGAATTATAAATTTTATCCGAGAAGCCGGTGGAATTTGTGATAGTTGTTTTGTTTTATTAGATAGGGAACAAGGTGGTGAAGAAGAATTAAAGAAAATTGGTGTCAAACTTTTCTCATTAACCAGTTTATCCGCCCTCTTTTCTAAAAATATTCCTAAAGAGATAACTTTTATTACTGATGAAGAGGAGAAAGAGATAGAAAAATACTTAAAAGACCCAGAAGTTTGGCATAAAGAAAAGGGATTTACCTATTACCATTTAACACCTAAATAAAAATTATTTAAAAAGAATAATTTCAATCTTGTTTATTCTATTAAAAAGTTCTTTTTGAAAAGAAGGATAGATCTTAAGATTTTTATTTAAAGCTACTTTCTTTTTTATCTCTTCTTCGAAAATTTTCGCTTGCTCTAATAAATAATTCTCTTTCTTGGTAAAGAAATTTATTATTATTTCCTTTGGTAAATCCTGCTTAATAATATTACAAATCTCTTCAATTATCTCTTTACCCTTTTCTTCAATTTCTGCTGTTTCCAATTTAAAAATTCTTTCCGGATTTATTATAATAACTTTTTTATCTTTTTCTTGATAAATTAACCCATCAAAAGAGAAGGGAGGAGTTAAAATTTTTGTCTCATTACCTAAAAAATCATAGGCAGTAAAAATTGCGTAATAAATTTCATCAACATTCAAATAATTGCCATCTTCTTTTTTCAAATCCCAATAAATTGCTTTGGGAACCTCTCCTTTATTATTTATTTTCTTAATAATTTCACCCTTTTGGGAATAAATTACCAGTTCCCAATTTTTAACCCCCTTTTCAAATTCCGGCAAAAAGATTATTAAATTCTCTTTTAAAGTCTTTTCTTTTAACGGTAACCGAAGATAAGGAAAACTTAAAAGGGAATAAGAGAGAAAGATTGAATCGGTAAATTTTATTATTTCTTTATTAAGTTCAATATCTTTCAGAGAGAATTTTTCAATCAAAAGATTAAAGGGATCAATTTGAGGTATTCTTAAAATTTTCATTTCATTAATGGTTATCTTCTTTTCTCCTTTAATTACCTCTTCACCAATTTCGTAAGATTCCTTTTTTAATTTTAGACTATCAATTTGAAAAATTAAGAAAAATATAATAAGGAGATTCATGATAATTCAAATCTGAATTTAATAATTCCCCATTGAATCTCTTTTTTGGTATTTTCGTCTAACGGAGCAAAAAGCCACTCTCTTATTGCTTCCATAACAATTTTATCCAATTGAGGATAGCCACTGGTTTCAACAATTTCAATATTATCTTCTACTTTTCCATCGGGCGTTACCCAGATTTTCAAAATTACATAACCACTAATTCCCTTTTCTATCGCCCAACTTGGATATTTGGGTAAAAACTTCTTTAAAATCTTTCTTTCTGATATTGGACCAGCAATCGCAATCTCTGTCTGTTTCTTTGCTTGGGTTGGTGTTTTTAACTCTTCGCTACTTTTTTCTTGCCATTCTATTTTTTTATCTTTCTTCAGATTCTTTGTTTCTAAATTTATCGGTTCTTTTTCCTCTTGATAAACACCAAAAGCAACTCCTCTACTTTTTTCTCGACTAACCAATTTTATCGGTTCTTCTTTCAAAATCTCTTCAATTGTTTTTGTTGTTCCTTTATTGGGACTAATTTTGATTACGTCTATCCCTTCTTCTTTTCCAAGAGAAAAATAATTTAAATTTATCTTTCCCTGAGTTATTTCCATTCTTTTTGTTAAATCAACTGGCGAAATTTCTGTTTCCTCTTCTTCAATTTTTTTAACCTCTTTATTTTTTTCAAAATTACTTTGAGCACTTTTTGTTGGTTTTATTATTTTTGCTACCTCTGGTCGATAAGATTGATCAACAAAAGTTATTTCCCTTAAATCTTCGTAAGTAATTTCTTTTTCTTTCAATTGACCAAAAAGAAAGAATAAGAAAAAATGGATAACTACTGAGAAAAGAATAGCTATATCAATTGTTTTAACTTTATTCATTTCTCTCCTTCTTTTTTGTGCTACAAGCAATTCTTTTTGCTCCGGCTTCTTTGGCAATAGCAATAATTGAAATTACTTCGCCATAACTTACTTCTTTATCTGCTCTTATAACAACTAAACGATAAGGGTCTTCCTCTAATTCATCTTCAATTTCTTCTTTTAAAATATGTAAAGATAGTGGAGTATCATTTAAATACAATTTTTTATCCTTAGTGAAAGAGATAACAATCTCATTTTCTACTTTTCTTTCTGCTGTATTTGCTTTTGGCACATCAACCGGTGTTTTGGAATAACTGATAACCATCGGTGCAACCATAATCATCATTATCACCATTAACAAACCAACACAAGCCACCGGTAACACATTAATATTTGATATTCTCATTTTTTTCTTATTAAAGTCAATTCTTTTGCACCACTTTCTTTACAAATATCAAGAATTTTTATTATTTTTTCATATTTTACTTCGGTATCAGCGCCAATCAACACCCTTTTTTCTAAACTTCTTAATAACAATTGCGGCAAAAGATTTTTTAGAACAGTTAAATCTACTTTCTTTTCATTTAAAATTATTTCCTCATTTTTTGTTAAATAGATATTTATTTTTAACTCCTTTTCTAATGAACTTCCTTCACTTTTGGTTAATTTTGCTTGGGAGACAAAAATACCCGATTCAAAGAAATAGGGAAGAGCAACAATAAAGCCAATAACTAATGTTAAAGCGATATCAACTAAGGAAGTTATATTTAATTCTGTTAAATTACTCTTTCTTTTTAACAATCTTTTTCTTAACATCTAAAATTTCCAAAATATTTCCGCCTTTTTTTCTTCTTTTGTCTCCTCTTTTTTACTGCGGATAGTTTCTAATAAAACCAAAAACTTTTGGGAAAGACTTTCTAATTCTTCACTTAAATCATTTGCTTTCTTAGAGAAATAATTATAAAAGAAAAGAGCGGGAATTCCGATTAATAAACCAAAGGCGGTGGTCAATAATGCTTCAGCAATTCCTTTTGATACAACGACCGGTCCACCGGAACCAGTGACAGCGATATTATGAAAAGCCTTGATAAGACCAATTACTGTTCCTAAAAGACCCAATAAAGTAGCACCATTGGCAATCGTACCGATCCCACCAAGATAATTTTCATATTTAACCTTTTCTTCTATTATCTGACCAATAAAAAGTTCTTTTAATTCTTCATTTTTGAGATGAAGATTTTCTAAACCAATAAGGAAAATCCTACCTACCGGATTTTTCAGACTTAAAGCATATTCTTCTGCTTCTTTTATATTACCTTTTCTTAAATAATTAGCAAATTTCTCAAAGGTCTCTTTGCTTTTAAAATGGTTGCGATAGAAATAGATTAGTCTCTCAATAATTAAGGCAAGGGCAATGATTGAGAGAAAGAGCAATAAAATCATTACAAAACTACTTTTAAATATTTGGTACAAACTTTGACCTAAAATCATTTTTCCTCCTTTTTCTCACCAATTTTTTTTAATGTTAATTCCCGATTTTTTTCTGCCATCTCTTTAAATTCCGAATTGGGAAAAGAATCCAAGACAATCTGAAAATTTTCTTTTGCCTTTTCATAATCTTTTAAGTTATAATAAGTAATTGCCAAGTTAAAATAGACGCCGGCTCTTTGGGAATGTTTAGGAAAATATTTTAGAAATCTTTCATAACTATTTTTTGTATTCTCCCAATCTTTTTCGTTGCTATAAATTTCAGCGATTAGTAATTGAGCATCACCACCAATTTCGGTATCAATCATCTCAGCAGCGATTGATTGCAAAATTTCTAATGCTTTATTATACTCTTTTTTATTAACCAGTTCTTTTGCCTTCTCAATAAGCAATTGAGAAGAAAGTTCGGAAGAAGGAAATTTTTTTAAAAATTCTTTTTGATAATTGGTATCTTCCCAAGAGGCATAATAATAAGCAAGTTCTAATGATTTTTTAACACCGTTTGCTTGAATATCCTTAGGGAAAAGATTAAGAAATTTTTCAAAGGAGATAATGGCGTTTTTATAATTTTTTTGGATAAGATAAGCCTGACCAATTGCTGCCTGAGCAAAGGGAAGAAAAGAAGAGTTGGGATAGCGGCTAATTAGATATTGAAAAGAGCCAATCGCTTCATCATATTTCTTTGCTTTAAAATACAAATCACCGATGCGAAAAGAGGTTTCATCGCCTTTTTCGTAATCAGGATAATTTTCTAACAATTTTTTGTAATATTCTAATGCCTGACCATAATATTTTAATTTTTCGCAAGCAATACCTGCATAAAAATATGCTTTAGCAATAAAATCTTTATAAGAAGGGAGATTAAAATTTTGGATAACAAAATCAAAATAATCAATTGCTTTTTCATATTCTCCTTGGTTGAAAGAAACATATCCTAATCCTAAAAGGGCATTAAGGGTAAAAATGGTATCACTTAAATCAGTTTGGTAAATACTATTAAAAATCTCTTTTGCTTGTTCATATCTTCCTAAATGGAAAGCACAATATCCTTTTCCCAATTTTCCTTTCGAATTTTTAATTCTCTCATAATAATATTCTGCCTCTTCAAATCTTTGTAAGGAATATAAATTTTCTGCTAAAAGATAATAAATCTCTTGATTATTAATAATACTCTCTTCTTTTAAAAATCTCTCACAAATACTAATTCCCCTTTCTTCATTCTTAGTTAATAGGGATAATTGTAATAAAATTAAAGCACTTGCTTCTTTTAATATTTTATCTTTACTTTTCAGCAAAATATCTTCTAAGGATTTAAAGGCATTTTCATAATCTTTAAATTGATAATACAAAAGGGCAAGAAAATAATTTTGTAATTCATTAAAGATTCGGATATTACTCTGTTTTGAAATCTGTAAAGATGTAAGGATAGCATTTACTGTATCCTTTTTTGCTAAATATAAAAAAGGTATTTCTAATTGGGCATAAAGAGAAGCTTTTTCTTTGGGAAAGTTATAAAGGGCTTTACGTAAATAATATAACGCATTATCATAATCTTTCAAAAGGAAGTAGGCAATACCTAAATAATAACAACTATTAGCCGCCAGAAAAGAGAGATTATTTTTGGTTAAAACTTTTAGGTTTTCAATAGTTTTTAAATAATTATTAAGATAAAAAGAGGAGACACCTAAAAAATAATGGGCAAAATCTTTTAAAGGAGAATCGGGATAATTTTCTAAAAAATAACTGAATTTTGCTTGGGCACCAAGATAATCATTAGCAAAAAATAGAATTTCACCCCAAAGGAAATGACAATAACTTGTTAATAATAAATTAGGATTATTTTCAATAATTGATTTCAAGATATTGATTGCGGAAATTATTTTATCTTCTTTTCCCAATATTTTTGCCTGATAAATTTTTGCTTCTATTAATGATAAATCCTTTAAAATATTAAAGGCTTCTTTATCTTCATTTTTTAGATAATTAATAATCGCCTTTACTAATAAAATTCTTTCATCTTTTTGATAATTTTCATATTCCATTAATTTTTTTAATTCCTCTTCACCCTTTTTAAAATCGCCTTTCATAACTGAACCCAATAAAAGGGCATAAGTGGCTTCTGGTTTTAAATAATTCTTGCTATTTTTAATAATTTTAGAAAATATTTTTTCTGCTTTTTTATAATCTTTTAACCCTAAATAAGAAAGAGCAATGGCAAAGTCAATCTCCCATTCAAAACCTTCTTTTTTTAAACTTTCTGGAATCTTCTTTTTGAATTTTTTACCTTCTTTGATTATTAATTGATAATTTTCTTCTTTTAGATATTTCATAATTTCATTATATTTGTTAATAAAATCTTCTGCCTCCGTTAAGAAAAAGAGTTGAAAGAAGATTAAGAGACTCATTTTATTTTTACCTCGCCTTTTGGACCGGTAGTTTTTATAATTGTTAAAAATCCGGTATTATGTAAAGATACTTTTTCATCAATATCAATCAGAGTAATTTCATAATAATATTTTCCATCGGCAACTGGCCGACCAATGTCATCCAATCCATCCCAGAAAAATTTCGTTGGCATCTCATCAAATCCCTGATAAGTTTTGACAATTTCTCCCAATTCACTTCTAATTAAAAACTGCCATCTCTTTATTCTTTTTTTAGCAGAATATTTAATATTGATTGTTAAAAGATTCTCTTTACTTTCCAATTTTGGTGAGAAATATTTAGGGAAGGCACTTGCCCAAACCCGAAAACCGCCAAATTTAAAAGAGAATCCAATTTTATGAGTAGGTGAAAGTAAATAGTGAGAACGATAATGAAGCAAGATAGCATAATCAACATCAAAAGATAATCTTTTGCCAACATTTTTTAAACCAATACCAAGACTTAATTCATTTTTATCTAAACCAATCCTTTGGATAAATCTTTTTTCCATAATTTCAAATTCAATACCAAATTTTGGTTCAATATAATCATAATCAAAATCTTTTAAAATATCTTCTAAAAGATTTATATCTAAAAGAATTTTTACCCTCTCTTTATAGGTTCTAAAAGCCTGACCAATTTTAAATATTCTTTTATAGATTTCTTCCTCTGAATAGAGATTAAAATTTGGTGGCACAAGGTTAGTAAGAGAAATTCCTAATGTATAAGGATAAAAATAAGAGAAATAGAAAGATAAATCAAAGCCAATTCCCACATCACTGTAGATAAAAATATTTTTAGTATTTATCTTCAAATTTCCACCAATTCCCAAAAAAGAGAATAGGGGATAACTTAAAGATAATATATAAGAATTTTCTGTAAAGAATGTCTTTTTTGATATCTCATTATTTATGTTTCTTGATTCAATTCCAAAAGAATTAAGTGAGAAAAAGGTGATGGCATAAGTACCATATTTGGCTGTTGGTAAGGTATAATTTAGATATTCTAAATTGGCACCGTAAAGTTGAGAATGGGCAAGTTTTGCTTCCATTTCATTCAAAAAAGAAAGTCCTGCCGGATTAAAATAACCTGCTTCACCATCGTCAGCAAGTCCAACGAATGCCTTTCCTAATGCCAATGAGCGGGGAGATAAGCCATAATCATAAATTACACCAGGAAAATAATTGAAAAGAAATAGAAAAATAATTACCATACTACCAAAATCCGATAAGTATTATCAAAAATTTTTTTGGTATGGGTAATACCAGTTATTCTTATATTATATAATCCATTAGGAACCTTTTTGTTATTCTTATCTTTACAATTCCAGATAAAATAATTTACACCAGATTGAGCACCGATCTCATCTTTTCTTATTTTTTTCTCTAAAATAATATTACCAAAGGGGTCGTAAATAAAGAGATTAACATCACAAGCCTTTGGTAGGTAATACATTAAAATTATAGAATCAGTTTCAATACCTGTTGGATTTGGAAAACCAATAATTCTTCCTTTTAAAATCGCGGTATCTTTTGCTTCAATATAAATTCCAATTCTTTCTTCTTTCTCATCAGATTTTATTAAAATGGTATCAGTTTCAGCAAAATTAGGATATTGGCAGAGAAATTTTACTCTTGATACACCAAACTCATCGGTATAATCCAAAGTATCAGAAACCTGTCCATTCCCTTTTATTACTTTATAAACTACTTTATGGAAAGGAATTGGTTTTTGATTGGTATCAAGGCAGATAACTTCTATTTCACCTTTTTTTCCGGCAAGTAAAGTGTCGGGTTTAAAGATTTCAAAAAATTTAGTTTTAGATAAGATATTCAATTTTGAACGATAGGTTTCTTTATATTTTCCTTCTGCCCAAATTGTCTGGTTTTCACCAGTAGAATCAAAAGAACATAAGAAACTACCGCTGTCATTAATGGCAATAAAATTGGGTGAATAAAAAAAAGGATAATCAGAAAATAGTTTTATTGTTTCACCTTCACAATTTGTTGGGTTATAAAAAGTATCACAGATATAGACTTTAACTAAAAATGGTTCTTTTACATATTGAGGATTTGGTAACTTTCTTTTTCCTGGTTTCAAAAAAGTTAAGGTAGTAGTATCGCCTTTTTTAATCTCTTCACCAGGTAAAATTAATAAAATTTTATTATAAACATTTGGCAAAACAATAATCTCGGTGGAATCAGTTGTTAAACTACCTGTTTTTGATAAAACATAAATCTTTTCTTTCTCAGCAGTTTTTAGATTACAATTAAATACTAAACTTTCGTTTGCTAAAAAGGGAGTTTCTGTTGGTAAAGAGGCAAAACTATCAGTGCTTTTAAAATAAACAGTTTCTCCGGTTGTATTTGTTGGATTAAACCAATTATCAGTAATATATACCCTAAAAGAAAAATTCTCTCCTGCCTTTATGGAAAATGGAAAAGAAGAAATTTTACCAAAAGAAGAACCGGCAGCCAATGTTTCAGCCGGTGATAAAATTATTAATTTTTTTGGATAATTTGGATAAAATTCAATCGTCTGTGTTCTTCCCATTATTTCCGGTCTGCTTGGCACATAGGCAATCAAACTTAAAGTTTCGGCAAGTGTGACAACTACCTTTTGTGTCGCAACTCCCCTTTGAAAATATACTTGATTTGGATATATAAAAACAGAGCGATAACGACCATCTTTTGTAGTTGCTAAATTGGCAATATCATTAAAATACCAACAGGTATCTCCATTACTTTCAAATGCGACAATCTTTACTAAAAAAGTATCACCAGCAATCTGTTCTTCCGGATATTCCACAAATTCAAAATAACTTAACTGCTGAAAAATCAATAAGATAATTAAATAGTTCATAATTCTCTAATAAAATTTATGGCATCCCATTTTTATAATTAAACATTTTTTATACCAAATTAAACCTTAATTGCTGAATAAGGGCAGACTTCATAACAACAAAAACAAGAAATACATAAAGATTTGTTATATTCTATTCTTTTATCTTCTAATTTTAAAGCCTTATTTGGGCAAATTTTTACACACTCCAAGCATAATTTACATAGATTTTTATCAATTTTAATTCGTTGATACCTAAATGGGTGATAGATAATTTTAATTAAACTTTTACCTAAAATATTATTTAAGATATAATAAATCCTTTGGCTTGGTATTTTAAAGTCTTTTACCTTATTATAATTACCTTCAATAACCAAATCATTTTCATTAAATAAATTCTTTCTTTTGGCGATATTAATATAAGGAATGGATAAAGGATTTTTATTTAATAGATAACCGATAATCGCCCATTCTAATAGATAACCATTATCACCTGCTACTAAAATATTTAACTCTCTTAAATTACCCTGACTTGGTCCATTTCCTTCCATTGCCAAAATTCCGTCAACGATTGTTAAATCGGGTTTTCTTATTTCATATATATCTATTAAGGCTTCCGAAAACTCAACTGGTGAAGGATATTGATAATGGATTTGGGATTTCTGATTACCAACAATAATTCCAAACATATTCTTAATCGCCAGAGTAAAAATTGTTAGGATGTGGGTTTTTAATTTGGGAACAGAAATTAAAATATCACAATCCAAAATATCCGCAGAAATAGATAATTCACCAATCCTTGTTTTTATCTTCTTGTAATTCTTACTAATATCCGTATAAAAACCAAAAGAAACTTCTTTTATTTGAGTAATATTACCAATTCTTTCAAAGGCATCGCTACTTAACAAACTGGGATTATCGCCAACTTTAATAATCGCTCCTTTATCTAATAAATATTGACAGATTGATTTAATAATCGTTGGATGGGTAGTAACTCCTTTTTCTGGCGGATGGGCGGAGAGAAGATTTGGTTTTATAAATACCTTCTTATTTTTAAAATCAAAAGGAAAATCGGAAAATATTTGGGAAATTAGATTATCACTATCTTTATAACTTCCATCATAGAATTTAACCTTTGGCATTAAAATTAGCCTTGCCTTTGTTTATGGGTTGGATCTCTTTTACAGATTA
>JBDRVN010000035.1:0-19743 GCA_039801885.1 Caldifarciminota bacterium | reverse complement strand
TTTCTTACCCATTTTTCTATTCCCATTTTTTTAATCTCTTTTAAAACTTTTACTTTATTTTTAAAAGGTTCTTTTTTATAATATTGGCAAGGAAATTCTTGACATTCATAACAGAATTCTAATTCTTTCTTCTCACAACATTTTCTAACCGGACAATTCTGCCAGCCAGAACCTTGTTTACAAGTAAACATACAGAAACAATTTTTAGATAGATATTCAAGAATTTTTAGAAAATTATTAAAATCATAGCCTTTTTTATTCCTAAACCCTAATTCAATTTCCCAGTGTTCTTTTAGAATGTTAAGAAGTTCTTCCGCTGATTTTTTAATCTTTCCGGAATGATAATCACATTTAAGGCAATATATTCCACAATAACTTATCGCCTTTTCTTTTTGATAATTCATCTTTAATATTTTAATTCTTTAATTTTAAAAAGCAAATTATTTGATTATCAATTTTTTTGACATTGGAATTTTAGGGATTATAATTTGTTTATGAAGCATTATTTTATTTTGGTTTTTATCACTTCCCTTTTTGGTCGGATAAATGTTGAATGGCGATTAGTTGGTATGGGTGGTGGTGGTTGGTTTACCGCTGTTGCTATTGATACTTTAATTCCTGGGACAGTTTATGTGGGCTCAGATGTTGGTGGTTTTTACAAATCAACCAATTACGGTGCTTCCTGGCGGGTTTGTAATAATGGTTTAATTGATTATTATGTGGAAAAGATTTTACCGGATCCACGAAATCCGGGAGTAATTTATCTCGGCACTTGGGGAGGTATTCATAAATCAACGGATGGTGGTGAAACTTGGCAACCAAAAAGAAATGGTTTTCCTCTACCTAATAGAAATCAATATACCGCTCCTATTGGAGCTTTAGCAATCCATCCTGATGATTCAAGGATAGTTTATGCGGGAATTGGAATGCCTAGGCTTGGTTATAAAGATAGTACTCGTTGGTGGTTAATTCAAGTTAAAGGCACAATTTATAAAACCACCGATGGTGGTGAAACCTGGCGACCAATAAGAAATACTGGGATAGATACCAATGCCCTTTTTTATGATTTGATAATTAATCCTAAAAATCCCAATGTGTTATATGCTGCTACTCATTTAGGAGTTTATAAAAGCACTAATGGTGGAGATTCTTGGCGGTTAAAAAATAATGGTCTTCCGCCAATTCCCGAAAGTGTAGTTGTGAGGAGTATTACTATTGACCCAAATGACACTGCCCGAATCTATGTAGCAGTGGGACCGGATTTAGACCAAATGCGAAATTCTATTTGTAGCGGAATTTGGTTTTCAACTAATAGTGGCGAAAATTGGTATCCCTGCACAACCGGTATAAGTAGAAATAATTTTCGTCGGATAATTGTTAATCCGAAAAATCCTTGGGTACTTTATGCTGGTGCTCTTTATGGTGTTCAGGCGGGAGTTTATAAAAGTACTGACCGTGGAAATAGTTGGACAAGAATAACAACAGAACAAAATGTCCATAGGGGCTGGATTCGTTTTTGGGAAATTTCACCTGATGGACTTGCTCTTGATAATCGAGATACCACAATGATTTTTTACACCAATTCTCACGCAGTAATAAAAACCACTAATTTCGGCAATAGTTGGTTTCCTTGCTATACCGAATCAGTAGGACCGAATGATAACTGGCGGGGAACAGGATTAGAAGTAACTTGTGTTCGGCAAGTTGTTTCCGACCCAATTGATTCCAACATTGTTTATGTTGCTCTTTCTGATGTCGGACTTTGGAAAACCACTGACCGGGGTTATTCCTTTCGCTATATCCACGGACCGATGCGGGATTCAGGAAACACTACTTATTATCTTGCTATTCATCCTAATAATCATAATATTTTATATGCCGGAACAGGCCCTTGGCATAGAATTTATGGTAAACTTTGGCATTCAACTGATGGGGGCGAAACTTGGCATCTTCTTTATGGATTACCGGATACTGCTTACAAAAGTCCAATACTTATTCATCCAAATAGTAGAGAAGATTCAACGGTTCTTTATGTTTGGGTGAGTAGATACGGTGTCTATAAATCAACCGATGGGGGCGAAAGCTGGGAAAGAAAAAATAATGGTTTAAATATTCCCTTGGCAAGTGATTCCTTTACCCATAGTCATCCACAAATGATGGCGATGGATATTAATAATCCGGAGATACTTTATTTATGTTTGCCCAAAAGAAGAAAGCTTTATAAAACAATTAATGGTGGTGATACCTGGTTTGAACTTCCTTTACCCCGAAGCAATTTGGAAACTTGGGGAGTAGCAGTTTCGCCGATTAATAGTGCAGTCTTTCTTTGGACAAGGGCTAGTATATATGGCGGTCTTTACCGTTCCTTTAATGGAGGGCTCTCTTGGGATTCCTTACCAATTTTTCGGATAGATGGTTACGACCCTTGTATCCGGACAGTTGGTTTAAGCCCCTTTGATGTTAATTTGGTAGTCTTAGGCACTTTATCTTGGGCAACTCATGATTCCAGCACAGGTTTGGGAGTTTATATTTCTACCGATTGTGGAGAAACTTGGCAAGATATAAATGAAGGTTTGGGTATCTTACGGACCTTTTATTTAACTTTTGATTTACATAACCCCCGAATTATTTATTTGGGTACCTCCGGCAACGGTGTATTTGTTTGCCTTTTGCCAGAGATAGCGAAGATTAAAGAAAAGGAGAGAGAAAAAGGAAATCTAATTAAATTTGATACCCAAGTTAATTTGGTTAATAAAAAAATTATAATCTCTTTTAACCTTCCAATTAAAAGCGATGTGAATCTTAATATTTATAATCTTAATGGTCAAATTGTAAGTAAACTATGGAAAAACTCTCTACCAGCAGGTAATTATAAGTTTGTCCAAAATTTTCTATTTAAGAAAGGAGTTTATTTTTTAGTTCTTTATGTAGGAGAAAATAGAATTTCAAGAAAGTTAATTCTTATTTATTAAAGATATTTCTAACTAATTTCTTCCAAAACTTTATTAAGACATTTAATAAAATACTCATTCTCTTTTGGTGTGCCAATAGTAACCCTTAAGGCATTAGGAAAATCATATTCTTTTAAGGTTCTCGTTATTACTCCTAATTTTAATAGTTTTTCAAAAATAATTTTGGAATCAATGGAAAAGTTAAGGAAGATAAAATTGGCATAGGTCTCTAAGAAAAAGACTTTTTTTATTTTTTGTAATTCTTTATAAAGATATTTTTTACCCATTTCATTATTTCTGATACTTTTCTTTACAAAAGTTTGGTCATCCAAAGCAGCAATAGCAGCAATTTGGGCAATGCGGTTCACATGAAAAGGATAACGAACTTTGTGTAATGCCTGAATTATTTCCGGTTTAGAAAAGCCGTAACCAACCCTTAAACCAGCAAGTCCATAAATTTTGGAGAAGGTTCTTAATATTAAAACATTCTTCCCTTTTCTTAAATAACGAAAAGAATCGGGATATTTCTTTTCAAGAATATATTCATAATAGGCTTCGTCAATAATGACTAAGACATTATCCGGAATTTTTTCTATAAATTCGTCAAATTCTTTTTTGTAGACAATTGTTCCTAAGGGATTTATTGGGTTATCCAGATAAATAATTTTGGTATTAGAAGTTATTGATGCGGAAATCCTTTCTAAATCGTGGCGATAATCTTTTAAAGGTATTTCGATACATTTTGCACCGGCTACCTGCGAGCCAATCTTTGCCAAGACAAAGCTTCCCTTAGAAACTAAAAGTTCATCATTGGGTGGTGTGAGATAGGCAAGGCAGGCTAGATAGATAAGTTCTACGGAGCCATTACCAAAAATAATACAATTTTCGTCAATCTGAAATTTCTCACTCAATTTTTTTCTCAAATAATACACGGTATCATCAGGATAAAGGAATCCTTCTTTGATTGCCTGCCTCATTGCTTTTATTGCTTTTGGTGAAGTCCCTAAAGGATTTTCATTAGATGCTAATTTAATTACCTTCTTTAATCCCAATTCCCGACAAACCTCTTCAATCGGTTTGCCGGGGCGATAAGGTTGAATTCTTTCTAAATCAACTCTTGGTTGAATCATTTTTATCCTCCCTTTTTAAAAATAAGAATATTATCCCACCAATTAAAGAAAAGAAAAAATTGATTAATAAAAATATTAAACTTGCTAACCGAGCATTATTCTCTCCTAAATCGTTTCTAAAAAATATGGTAAAAGAATTCTCTCGAATCCCTAAACCACCAATCGTGATTGGTAACATAGTAATAATACCAATCAAAGGAATATAAAGAAAATAAGGAAGTAGTTTCGGATTAGTATTTAATGACTTGGAACCAAAATACCAAACTAAGGAAAGGAAAAACTGGATAAGTAAAGAAAAACAGAAATTATAAAACAGAGTTAATTGGTGGTTTTTAAAAACAATAATTGATAGATGAAGTTTTTCAATTTTCTCACCCATCTTTAATATTTTTATTTGGGAATAAATTTTTTTAAATAATAGATAAAACTTTTCCGAGAATAAAAGAAAAAGGATTAAAAGTAAAATCAAGGTGCCCAAGGCATTAAGCCATAAATAATAAATATTTCTATTTTCTAAAAAGATAAAAAAAGAGGCAATTAAGGCAAAGAAAAAAAGACCGATAAAACCAATTGCCCGATCAACAAAAACTGCGGAAAAAGCTGGTGATAGCCCTTTTTCTTTTGTTGTATAGGCAATTCTAATCACATCGCCACCAATTGTTGTCGGTAAGATATTATTAAAAAATAAAGAAGCAAAATAGACTTTTAATAAGTAGGAAAAAGATGAATTTATTTGGACAGACGAGCAAAGCATTTTCCATCTTATATTAGAAATAATCAGAAACATAAAAAAAGCAAAGCTTGCCAAAAATAGATAATAAAAATTTAGCATTCTTAATACCTTTAAACTCTCTTTTAAATCAACCTTTTTTAAAAGATAATAAAGTAAAATTAAGGCGATAATAATCCTTAAATAATTAAAAACCTTTTTCATTTTATCCTTTTCTCAATATCTTCTAATCTTTCAATAATACTTGCTTGAACTTCACCTATTAAACCTAAACTGAAAAACAATATACCGGCTAAAATTAATAAAATTACCAAATATAAAAGAGGTCTGTAACCATGGCCTAAAATCCTTAAAATTATAGAAATCAAACCTATGATAAAACCAAGAAATAAAGAGAAAAGTCCAATTGTGCCAAAATAAAGCATCGGTTTCTTTAAGAAAGTTAATTGAAAGGCAACCGCTAATAAATCAAAAAAGCCAATTATTATCCTTTTTTTAGAAGAATATTTTGGAGTGCCAAACATCCTTTTTCTTAATTTTACTGGAATCTCTCCGATTTTATAACCCAGATAATGGGCTAATGGTACAATATAACGATGCCAATCTTTTCTTAATTTCATATTTAATAAAACCTCTTTTTTCATCACCTTTAAAGCATTTATATCCCTTACCGGTAATTTAAATAATAACCTTGCTAAGAAATTATAAGTTTTTGATACGAACTTCTTTTCATATTTACCTACTTTATAACCACAAACCAAATCATAACCCTCTTCTATTTTTTTAACTAAATTGATAATATCTTCCGGTAGGAATTGTAAATCAGCATCATAAATACAAATAATATCACCTTCACAAGCCTTTAAGCCGGTAATAATTGCTTCGGTTTTCCCCTGATTTTTTAAATGTTTTAATATTTTAATATTGCTATATTTTTTTACCTCTTCAAGAGCCAATTCATAAGTTCCATCATCACTACCATCATCAACCAAAACTATTTCATAATTTTCAGGCAATTTTTCTTTTAATTCCTTAAATAAAAAAGAAATATTATCTCTTTCATTATAAGCAGGTATAATGACCGATACTTTAAATCCCAAGTTATATTAAGTATAACTAAAAAATTAATTTTGTCAAGAGAAAAATTTAATTTTCTTAAATAATCACCAATTTTTTAATAATTATTTATAAATAATCTATTTTAAATGACTTATATTATCTCAAAAGTAAAAAAATAATTTTTATTTGGTTAAATAAAGTCTTTCAGTTATTTTATTATAATCAATTTCTTTTTTCTTTTATCTATTTCTAAAATATAAACTCCTTTTCTAAGTTTGTTAATATCTTTATAAACTCTTTTTCCTGTAATATCATAAATTTGAGTTAAAAATTTATTAGTAATTGGTTTATAATGAAAAGTATCTTCTTTTATATTTGAATTATCTAAGTATTTTATTACTATGCCATTACTAAAATTTAAATCACGGGTGGAAGATACTCCCCCAGCAATTATTTCGTTTCTGTTAACAATTGTTAATGCTTCAATCACCACGAGGGAATCGGGCAAGGAATAAATATGTTGCCACATCATCTCTCCCATTGAATTATATTTGATTAATTGCCATTTGTGAGTAAGTGGATTAAGAACTTCTAAGAAATTGCCTAAAAATATTTCACCATAGGGATTTACTTCCATACAGGTAGGCCAGTCCCAATTTCCATAAAAATAAATTCTATACCAATTGAGATCGCCATTTTGGTCATATTTGAGTAATCTTATTCCTAAATCCGGATAAGGACCATTGCCGGCAATTAAAATATTTCCAAAAGAGTCTAAAGCAATTTCTCCTCCGCTTGCTTCAATATCTCCTCTCACTATTAATGTATCTCCTAATGTATCTGCCTTTATAAAAGATATCCGAAATCCAAGTGGAGGTATAGTTCTTGTAAGAGTACCTGTGATATATAAATATCCGTCCATATTTTCTATTCCTTCAAAACAATGGTGATTAAATAATCTTTGCCAGAGTAAATTTCCCTCTTTATCATATTTTAATAAAATTCCGTACTCAGAACCGGTAGGATAATTGGGCACAACACGGCCGCAAACAAAAATACTATTATTTAAAAAGGTTATGTCTAGAAACTCCGCCAATCTTCCATAATAAAAATTTTTTCTAAAAATAAACTCTCCTTGTCCAGAAAATTTAGCAATAAAACCAAATCTTATTGTATCAGAAGGGATTACACCTATTGTCTCACCCAATCCTACTAAGTAAATATTTTCTTCGTCATCAATTAATGCACCCGTTGGCCATATATCAAAACATTTTTGAGAAGAACTTTTTAAAAAGATAGAATCGCCATTTGGAGAAATTTTATAAAGAAAAATATTAGGAATGCTATCTATAAAAACACCAACAATTCCAATATTTCTATCAGGGAAAACGATAAAATTATTAATATAATCTCTTCTTCCAATATCAATCCTTTTTTCCCAAAGAATTTCTTGGGAGTAGGTAAAAGAGAAATAAAATAAAATGGGGGCGATAAGGCTTGCCCCCAAAGCCGTTATTTTAAAATATCGTGTAATAATAACTGTAATATGTTTCCCATCCATCTTTTCCAAAATCATAAGGTTCCGGTGGCAAGTGGGGTTCAACTCCTAAACATGCTCCTCTTGGTGCGGGAGGAGGAGGTGGTGGATTAGGTCCTACCCAAAAAGTATGAACTCCTTTTTGTTCTAATTCTGTTGCTATAGTTATTGGATATTTAAACTCTACCCAGCATTCTAAATAAGTTCCAAATATTTCTCCGTGCTTAGCTACCCATTTCCAATTTTGGCAACCTAATTCCTTCCTTTCAGAGATTGCCCAAATATACATTAAGGAATGAATACACAAAATTAATAACAAACTAAACCATAATTTAAATACTTTCATCTTTCTTCCTTTTTTATTTTAATTTATTTAAAAATAATTTCAATATTTTCTTCATTTGTATCACATATTAAATATAGGCTTTTTTATATTGTCAAGGGAAATTTTCTACCTTAGTGCTTCAGGAAAAAATTTAAGTAAAAACTTTTATAATTCTTTTGTTTATTAAATTCAAATTGTTTAAGTTGTTAATTATCAAATACTTATAAGTAATTTGTTTAAAAACTGCTTCCAAGGCGCTCTCCAAGGTGGTATACTATATAGCCCCCTATCCGACATATAATTTTCATCTAAGTATTTAGATTTACATCATTTATATAGAAATTTATCAAAATAAAAAGTTTCCATACAGGAAACTTTTTAATATTGTAAGTAATTTAATATCAAATACTTATAAAAAATATCCAAATTGGCAACTTATTAAATTTTATTAGTCAATATATAATTATATAATAAAAATCAGTATTGATAAATCTTGCTATTTTAATAATTAATATTTTAGTAAACGATAATAATTTATAAGTTATCTAATTTCAATATCTTATAATTTCTCGCTTATTGCTTTTGCTTGTAGAAAAAGTAAAAGATAGTCAAAACCGCCTGCTTTGGAATCTGTGCCGGACATATTGAAGCCGCCGAACGGATGGACGCCTACTAAGGCACCGGTACATTTTCTATTGATATATAAATTGCCAACAAAGAATTTATCTTTTCCTTCTTTTATCTTAAACCGGTTTTTGGTATATATTGAACCGGTTAAACCGTATTCATTAGCATTGGCAAAATATAAGGCTTCTTCAAAGTCACTCGCTTTTATTACGCTTAAAACTGGTCCAAATATCTCTTCCTGGGCAATTCTCGCATCATAAGATATATCAATAAAGATAGTGGGTTCAATGAAATAGCCGCCGAGTTCTTCTTTTAAACCATTGCCACCGTAAAAAAGTTTTCCTTCTTTTTTACCGATTTCAATATAATTTAAGATTTTATTATAGGCATTCTCATTTATTACTGGTCCTAAATAATTCTCATATTTTTCTGGATTACCAATTTTGATATTCTTTACTTTTCCCTTTAAATCTTGTAAAAACTTTTCGTAGATATCTTTGTGTAAAATCAATCTGGAACAGGCAGAACATTTTTGTCCTTGGAAACCATAGGCAGAAGCCAAAACACCGTTTAAGGCATCTTCCCATAATTCTTCAATCTCATTATCAATAATAATCGCATCTTTTCCACCCATTTCCGCAATCACTCTTTTTATCCAGATTTGACCTTTATTAATCTTGCTTGCCAGTTCATTGATTCTTAAACCAACATCCTTTGAACCAGTAAAGGCAATAAATCTAATTTTTGGATGGGAGACTAAATAATCACCAATTTCTCCGCCGCTACCGGTAACAAAATTTAAAACACCATCAGGTATACCTGCTTCCATCATTATTTCACAAAATTTATAACCAATTAATGGTGAATCAGAGGCTGGTTTTAAGATAACCGGATTACCACAGACAATTGCCGCACTTGTCATACCGGTTAAAATTGCCAACGGAAAATTCCAAGGAGGGATTACTGCACCTACTCCTAAAGGAATATAACGGATTTCGTTCATTTCACCAGGTAATGTTATCAATTCATATTCTCCTTGGTATCGCAAAATTTCTCGGGCATAAAATTCTAAAAAATCAATCGCCTCACAGACATCGGCATCGGCTTCTAACCAGTTTTTGCCAACTTCCAAGATAATTGTCGCGTCTAATTCAAATCTTCTCTTTCTCATTATATTTGCTGCCCTTAATAAAATACTTGCTCTTTCTTCTTTGGGTAAAGAAGAGAAAATGGGAAAAACTTGCCAGCCAGCTTCAATTGCCTTATCAATATCTTCTTTATCAACCTTGGGAAAATAGCCTAAAACCTCTTTTGGATTGGAAGGATTTATTGACTTAAATTTCTTTTCCTTAAAGATTTTTTTGCCGTTGATAATTAATGGATATTCCTTTTCAAACTCATCTTTTACTTTTTTTAAAGCATTCTCCATTTCCTTTCTATTTTTCTCAATTGAGAAGTCCCAATAAGGTTCATTTCTAAAAGGTGGTAACATAAAACCTCCTTTTTAAATATTTAATTTATTTTTAATTTCCCATAGGTCATCATTAAGGGTTTTTAAATTCTTTTTGATATTTTCCAAGTCGGAAAAAATTTCTGCCCAAATAATGTAGACAACACCACTAACAATCAACCCAACTGCCAAAAAGAAGTCAAAATTAAAAAGAAGTTTTATTGGTGTAAAAAAGATAATGCCAATTACTACATTAATATAACCTAAAATTCTCATACCTTTTTCCATAATTCCTCCTTCTAAAAGAAAAATAATAATAAATTTTATTAAAAATTCAAATTATTGACATTGGAAAGGATGAAATTTCTTATTACTTTTTACTTTGAAGGACTTTTTTAATCTCTTCTTTTGTTGGTACTTTTCCGGAGATAATAACTTTATCATTAATAATTACTGCTGGTGTTAACATTACACCAAATTTGGCAAATTCTTTAATATCATAAATATGGGTAATCTCACAAGCAATTCCCAATTCAGCGCAGGCATCTCTTACATTCTTTTCGGTTGCCTGACATCTTGGGCAACCAGGTCCAGCAATGATGATTTTCATATTACCTCCTTTTTAAAAATTAAGCTTTCCAAAAAAGATAAAAGCCAGCCAAAATTATAAAAATACCGCAAATCTTTTTTAAATACGAAACTCCTTTTGATTTATAATTCCAATTAAGATAGTTTTGGACAAGTTTAATTGATGTGCCAGCAACAGTGATTATTGAACAATGGCCAATAGCATAAAAAAGAATGAGAAAAAGGGCGAAAAAAAATTGTTTAGTGCTGATCTTAAAAATCATTGCCAACATTGGAGCCATATAGGCGAAAGTGCAGGGTCCTAAAGCAATACCAAAAAGAATTCCTAAAATAAAAGCACCTATCTCTCCTTTCTTTTTAAACCTCACCTCTTTGGGATTTAAAAAAGAGATATTGATTATTTCTAAAAGATAAAGGCCGAAAATAAAAAAGATAATTCCTACTAAATAATTACCCCATTTACCAATATCACCAAGGATTCTTCCTAAAAGGCCAGTAATTATTCCGATAGAGGCAATTGTTATTAATATTCCGAAAGAAAAAAGCAGAGAAAGAATGAAAGCCCTTTTTACTGAGATAGTTTCTTGGCCACTAATATAACCAATAATTAAAGGAATGCTTGCCAAATGGCAAGGGCTTAATAGAATACTTAAAACTCCCCAAAAGAAAGAAGCAACTATCGCAAGAATGGAGAAAGACTGATAGGCATTACTTAACCATTCAAAAATTGATTTTAACATTATTCACAACCTAATTCTTTTAATTTTTTAATAATTTCTTCTTTTGGCAAAAAGCCCTCGTGTCGCCAGTATTCATTGCCGTTTTTGTCAAAAAAGATTTGCGTTGGGATTACTTTTATTTTATACTTATAAGCCAAATCCCGATATTCAGAAATTTCTAAAACAATAATGTTTGCTTTATCCTTGTATTCTTTTTTCAATTCTTCCAAAATTGGTAACATCATCTTGCAGGGCATACAATAACCAGCGCCAAAATCAACAACTGTCGGTTTCTTGCTTTTTAATGCCTTTTCTAAAGGATTTTGGGGTTTTAGCCTTTCTTGTTGTTTAATCCATTCTTCATTTTTTATTATTTTGCCTTTATTTTTTAACTCTTCAATAAATCTGTCAATTTTCTCTTTTCTTTTCTCTTCTTTTAGGTATTCTTTTATTTTTTCTTTTATTTCGGAAAAGTTACCGCTAATCTCATCCTTATGGGATTGGTAGAATTCCTCTGTTTCTTTATCAGAGACTTCAAGATCTTTACTGAGTTCATTAAGCAATCCCTGGATTGCTAAATCCTTTTTCTTTTCTATATCCTTTTCGATAATTTGGGAAGCAATTCCCATTTTTTCTGCTTCTTGATATAAAAGTTCACGAACAATTAATTCTTCTAAAAAAGATAATTTATCATTTTTATAGATTTCTTTATATTGTTCAGGAAGCAATTGAAGGATTTTCTCTAAATATTCTTTAGTTATCTTAAAGTTATTCACAATTGCTAAATAATCTTTTTCGGGTTTTTCTTGAGGACTTTTAAAAAGGGTTTCTTTTTCGGTAGTTACGGAAAGGGTTTCCGAGAGAGGTTTTTCAGTTATTTGGGTAGTTTTTTCTTCTACTTTTTTTATTGGTGATGTTTCGGTTTTCCTTTTCAGGAAAATTGTTAAAATAATAAGAATAGTTAATCCAATTATTACTAAAAATCTTCCTTTATTTTTCATTTTCTTTAACCGGTGAACAATATGCTTGTTTAATGGGTAAATGGAGTTTATTACTTTTGGCAAATCTTATTAGTTGATTTTTTATCTCTTGAGCAACTTCCCAAGGTAAAGAAAAGACAAGTTGATGGTCTTGGAAAAGTCCGTATCTTTTTGCTCCAACGCAGGGAATAGTAAGATTTGGTTTTTTTGTTTGATAAGCAAATACTACTCCGTAGGAACAAACAGCCGAGCTCACACCGTTACAAAAAGTGATATCCTTTTCATAAGCAGTAGTATAAGCCTCAATTAATGGTAAAGCTTGAGCACTATCAATAATAAGAATTACCACATCTGGTTTATCAGGAGTAAAACCATTGATGTCGCCCACCAATAAACCAGTAAATTGGTTAATTGGTAATTTAGGTTTTATCTCAATTAATTTTTTAGCACTTTCTTTACTAAAAGTAAATTGTCTTAGATGATGGTCAATATCTTTTTCGTTATATTCCCGAAAACCGAAAACAAATTGAGCTGAGGCACAACCTAAATTTTCCTTAGTTATCTTAAATAAACACCTTTCTTGGGATGCTCCATGGACAAACTGGCAAAAGGTTAGTTTCTTTGCCAAAAATTCTCCCTTAGTAGATTCTTCTTTTTGAAGAAATTTAACTCCTACAGGTAAAAGTTTTAATGATAAAATTTCCTTGAATTCTTCCATTTTATTTCTTTTCCGACAATATTTTTATTAACTCTTCAACAGCAGGTACCTTTCCCGAAATAACCACTTTGTCATCAATAATTACTGCTGGTGTTAACATTACACCAAGTTTGGCAAATTCTTTTATATCATAAAGATGGGTAATTTCACAAGCAATTCCCAATTCAGCGCAGGCATCTCTTACATTCTTTTCGGTTGCCTGACATCTTGGGCAACCAGGTCCAGCAATTATTATCTTCATAATTACCTCCTTTTAAAAAATAAATTTTCCAAAAATAAAACCAATTAAAGTTCCTAAAATAATTATTGTTGGTACATAAACCAAAGTTTTCTTAAAACCAAAAACCCGTCCAATCGCAAGCCAATTAGGTAAACTTAAACCCGGACCGGTTAAAAGCAAAGCCAATGCCGGTCCCTTTCCCATTCCCAATTTCATTAAAGTATGGACAAAAGGTGCTTCCGTCATCGTCGCAAAATAACTAATCGCACCAATTAAAGTAGCTAAAAAAGAAGAGAAAATTCCTTTGGAACCAAGATAATTTCTAACAAAACTTTCGGGAATTATTTTACCAACAACACCAACAATAAAAACTCCCAAAAGTAATAATGGTAAAATAATCTTTACAAACCACCAACTTTCATAAAGCCATTCTTTTATTTTTTCTTTATTAATAAAAATAACTGCGTAAATAACCATAATAATTGTAAAGATAAGCCAGATAATTATTTTTTTAATATAAGGACTATTTCTTCCTAAATAATTAGGCATCAGTAAAGAAAGTAAAATAAGGATAAGAAAAATTAAATCTCTTGTTTTTAAAAATTTAATATTCTCCTTTTCTCTAACAAAACTCAATTCTTCTTTTTCTTTTCCAAAAAATAGGGTCATAACAAAGCCCACAAGAAAAGCCATTAAGATTGCGGAAGTAATTCTTGCTATTACCATTTGGCTTCCCAAAATACTTCCCGTATAGACTAAGGAAAGAATATTACTTGCTGGTGCTACCCAGAGGATAATAAAAGCAACACCAATTGCTGCTCCACTATAATAAAGGCCACTACTTACGGGAATTACTGTGCAGGAACAAGCTGCCAGAAAAAAACTGAAAATACTTGCTAAAGAGAAAGATTTTAGCTTATTTACCTTTTCACCAAGTAAAGAAATAATTGCCTGGCGGTTGATAAATGTCACCATTGCACCGGCAAGTAAAAAAGCTGGAATGAGACAGGTTAAAATATGAAAAGCAATATAATCTTTTAGAGAATCAAGACCACCGAAAATCAATTCTTTAATTATCATTTTTTATTCCTCCTTTTTAAGCCAACTACTACTTTATTATCTTTTCTTAAACTTAACCTTTTCTTTAAATTTTTCTCTTCTTCTGTAAAAAATTTTTTAGGAATCTTTTCAATAGTTTTTAATAATGTTTTTATAAATGGGTCTTTTTCTTTTGTTAAAGAATAAAAAACCCATTTACCCTCTTTTTTCTCTTCTACTAAATGAACATTTTTTAACTCTTTTAAATGGCGCGAAATATTATAATGGGGTTCTTTTAAAACATCCATAATTTCACAAACACAAAGGGGTTTTCCTGCCTTTTTCAAAATCCAAGTTATTTTTAATCGAGTAATAACACTTAAGGTTTTAAAGATAGCGGTATAACCTTTTATATTCATATATGCGTAATTATGCATATATTATGATAACAAAATATTTAAAAAAGTCAAATTTTTGACTTTTATGTGGCTAATGTTATAATAATATCTTATGGAAGAAAATAGGTTAGAAAAAATTTTTAATCCGGAATTTATTTTTTTAGATTTAGAATTTAAAACTAAAGAAGAAATTTTTTCTTTTGTTAAAGAATTTTTAGAAAAAAAGAAAATTATTGATAAAGCGGAAGGAGAGAGACTTGTTGATTTGTTGAAAGAAAGAGAAAATCTTGGTTCCACGGGTGTTGGTTTAGGAATTGCTATTCCCCATCTGAGTTTAAAAACAATAAAAGAGACTTTTACCTTAATCTTGCGCTTAAAAAAACCGATTGATTGGCAAGCCTTAGATCAAAAACCAGTAAATTTGGTAGTCTTTCTTTTTTCTAAAGAAGAAGAGCGTAACTTTTATTTAAAAACTCTTTCTTATGTCGCTCATATTTTCCATAATAAAAAAATTCTTTCCCAAATTTTATCTGCCAAAACTAAAGAGGAAGTTTACGAATACCTAATTTATAAAAGGAAGTTAGGTTTCTTTAAAAGATACCAGAAAGTTTTTTATTATCTTTTTGGAATGTGTTTAATATTTTTAGTTGCTAAGTTTTTATTTACCACATTAAAACTTCCTTTTGATTCGCCTTTTAATTCCCCTTTCTGGATAAAAAAAGAGATTATTGCTTTAGTGTTATTTTTCTCAATGGTTTTGGGAACTTTATTCTTCTTTTCTCACCGAGTTGCCTTTGGTGGTTTTGCGTTAACTTTACTTTTGTTAACCGGAGTAGTAGATATTGAAACCGCAATAAAATTTATGTCCATTCCCACAATTCTTTTTATTATTGCCGTAATGATTATGGTAAAATGGTTTAGTGAAAAAGGGGTTTTTAGGTACTTAGTTATTAAAGCAATTAAATATTTTGGTAAATCACCGCTTCTTCTTTTTAGTTCTTTAATGTTTTTTTCCGCTCTCTTGGGTGGTTTGATTGACGAAGTATCAGCAATTTTGATTACCTTTGGTATTGCTATTGAAATTGTGAGATATACAAAAGGAAATATTATTCCTTATTTAATTGGTTTGGTAATGGCAACAAATATTGGCAGTGCCTTAACTTTAATTGGTAATCCAATTGGGATTTACTTGGCTTTTTCGGCAAAATTTACCTTCTTAGATTTTTTAAAAAATTCTACTCCTATCTCTTTACTTTCTTTATTTTTTACCATTTTTATTATTCTCTTTCTTTATCAAAAAAATATTAAATTAGAAAATAAAATAGAATTAAAAAAATTAGAAGAAGAAGTTGATAAAAAAGAATTAAGGGTTGCTCTTTTTATTTTTTTAGTCTTTGTTATTTTAGTAATTAACCATTCCCTTATTGAACATTTATTAAAGGTAGAAGAAAGGACAATGTTATTGGGTGCCGGACTTTTAATTGTTGGTTTTATTGTCTTTTACGAAAGAGAATATTCTCGCTTTTTTGTGGAAAGGGGACCGGATTGGTGGACAATTCTCTATTTTATGTTTCTCTTTGCTAATGCGGCTTGTTTAGAATATACCGGCGTAACTCATAAATTAGCCTATCTTTTAAGTGAGGGTGCCAAAAGATTTCCTTTTTTTAGAGAAGATTTAAAGGAGACTTTTGGTACTTTGACAATGCTTTTGTGGGGAAGCGGTATATTATCGGGTTTTGTTGATAATCTGCCAATTGTTGCTGCTTTGGTTCCGGTGGTAAAGGATTTAACTTTAAAAGGCATTCCCTTGGCAAATCAATTATACTGGTCCTTATTAATTGGCGGTTGTTTCGGTGGTAATTTGACGATGATTGGTTCAACCGCCAATTTGGTAGCGATCGGTGTTTATGAGCGAAGTTTTAGAAAATCTTTTCGTTTCTCCGATTGGTTAAAAGCAGGAATTATTGTTACTTTCTTAACTCTCTTGTTTGCAAATTTTCTATTTTTAATTAAAATAATAAAGTAAATGGGTAACATTATTTTAGTGGTAGATAAAAAAGAAGATATCTATTCTAAAATTTTAAATTATTTAAAGGAAAGTAAGAAAAAAATAATTCTTTTAGGTTTTCCGGAAAATCAAACAGAAGAAAGAGAGCACTGGCATTTTTTATTTTCTTTATGTGAAAAGTTGGAATGTGAGAAAGTTCCCTTTTCGGTTGGTATGGAAAAAGGTTCGTTATTTAACATTTTAGAATTGGCAAAAACCATTTCTGCTGAGTTAATTATTGTGCCAAAAAGTAAATTTCTGCTTTTGGGGGAAGAATACGAAGATTTTTTGAAAGAATTGGAGATACCAATTTTGATTTATTAAGATTATGAAAAAAGAAGATTATATTGATTTGGTATTCAAATATAGTGCGAAGAATTATTATCCTTTACCAGTTGTTTTATCTTATGGTGAAGGTGTTTACGTGTACGATGTGGAAGGAAAAAGATATATAGATATGCTTTCTTCTTATTCCGCATTAAACCAAGGCCATCGTCATCCGAAGATTATCCAAGCCTTAAAAGAACAAGCTGATAAGCTCACCTTAACTTCGCGGGCTTTCCATAACGATAAATTTCCACTTTTTTGTAAATATCTTTGCGAAATCACTAAAAAAGATAAAGTTCTTTTAATGAATACTGGTGCCGAGGCAGTTGAGACAGCAATTAAAGCGGCAAGAAAATGGGGATATTTAAAAAAGAAAGTAAAAGAAAATCAAGCCGAGATCATTGTTTGCGAGAATAATTTCCACGGTCGGACAACAACGATTATTAGTTTTTCAACCGAAGAACAATATAAATTTGGTTTTGGTCCCTTAACCCCTGGTTTTAAAATTATTCCTTACGATGATTTAGAAAGTTTAGAGAAAGCGATAAACGAAAATACTGTTGGCTTTTTAGTTGAACCAATTCAGGGAGAAGGTGGAGTAATTGTGTCCAAAGAAGGTTATTTAAAAAAAGCAAAAGAAATCTGTCAAAAGAATAATGTTTTATTTATCCTGGATGAGATTCAAACCGGATTAGGAAGAACCGGAAAACTTTTCTGTTACCAATATGAAGAAGCAGAACCGGATATATTGATTTTAGGAAAAGCCTTGGGTGGTGGTGTTTATCCGGTTTCGGCAATCTGTGCGAATGATAATATTATGGATGTTTTTACTCCCGGAGATCATGGTTCCACTTTTGGTGGCAATCCTTTGGCTTGTGCGGTGGGGATTGCTTCTTTAAAAGTAATTATTGAAGAAAAATTACCCGAAAATGCTAAAGTAATTGGTGAGTATTTTATTAATAGATTAAAAGAGATAGAATCACCGGTTATAAAAGAAATTCGGGGCAAAGGTTTATTAATCGGTCTGGAATTGAAAGAAAAGGCAAGACCTTATTGTGAAAAATTAATGGAAAAAGGAATTTTGGCAAAAGATACCAGAGAAGATGTGATAAGATTTGCGCCACCCTTAATTATCAAAAAAGAAGAGATTGATTGGGCAATTGAGAGAATAAAAGAAATTTTCTAGTAATTATCTCTAATTATTGACTTTTCAAAATTTTTTCTTTATATTTTTCTCACAATGAGAATAAAAGGGATGCCGCCCTTCCGCAAGTCCATCATTCTGTGGTTCCTACCCACCGTAGAAACACACACCTCCTGCTTGCGAAGGGCGGCGTTAACTTTTTTGATATTTACCAAAAATTTTGTATAATTTTATAATGTTAAAAATTTTTCAGGAGGTCAAAATGGGTTTTAAAAAGTTTTTAATTATTTTATTTTTTATCAATTTTATTTTCGCTAATTTTCTTGTTAAAGAATTTTATTTTTCCGAAGACGGAATGAAGATTGAGAAAGTTGATAACTACGACTTAATAAATTTAGCAGGCTGTGATTCTAAATTAGAAGAGGTTGGTAAGCCAATTATTCCTTTTAAAAACATTAATATCTTAATTCCCGCCGATGCCGAAATCAGTTTTATTGAAATATTGGAATTAGAAAAAAAGGAACTTCCTGGTAGTTATTATCTTTATCCAACACAAATGCCAAGACCAATTTCCGAAGATGAGAAAGAATATCCTTTGATAATTGACGAAAAGTTTTATGAGACCGAAGAAGAGTATCCAAAAGAGATATATAAGATTATTCCCAGTGGAAATAAATCTGGCTTTCGGATTGGTGGTGTTTTTCTTTTTCCGTTACATTACATACCAAAGGAGAAGAAATTAATTCTTTATACCAAAATAAAAATCAGAATCAATTATGAAGAAGGAAAGCACAAAGTTATTAATTTAACAAAAAGACAGAGAGAGGCATTTTCTCAAGATATAAAATATTTAGTTATTAATCCCGAAGATATTAATCGGTTTTCGCCGCCATTAAGAGCAAGCGATAATCCGGGGATTGATTATATTATTTTGACCGATACCAATTTAGTTTCTAGTTTTATTCCCTTAAGGGATTGGTTAAGGAAGACCGGTTTATGGACAGAAATAAGGACAACCCAATGGGTGAATAGTAATTATCAAGGTAGAGACTTGCCGGAGAAGATAAGGAATTTTATAAAACATTATTTCCAGACACAAAGCTTGATATGTGTTTTGTTAGGTGGGGATGGAGATTATAATAATCCAGTTGTGCCCACAAGGCAGGCAGTTTTACCCTATGGAACTCGTTCCTGGTATATTGCTTCTGATTTATATTATGCGGATTTAGATTGGTCTTGGGATGGAAATAATAATAATCGTTTTGGCGAATGGACAGGTGATACTGTTGATTTGTATCATGATATTTATATTGGCAGATTGCCGGTGGAGAACACTTCTCAAGTGGATAATTTTGTAAATAAATTGTTTAGGTATTTAAAAACACCGGATACCACTTATCAGAAAAGACTTCTTTTACCAGGTGCCTTACTTTCTTCTGGATATAATCATATGCAATCTCAGGATACTATTGCTAATTTCAGCCCCAGTGATTGGACAGATAGATTACTTGATCAAGGAACAAATACAGGAAGAAGATATGAAGTTAGGGATTCAATAAACCAGAAATTCCATTTTGTCCATCTTGTTGCCCATGGAAATTATGAAGGAAGTTGGATAACTTCCGAAACTCCCCAATATCACCGAAATGACTGTGGTCAACAGACAAATACAAATACCTTATGCATAATAAATGCTATCTCTTGTATGCCTGGTGCTTTTGATTCAGCAGTTTTACCTTCTTGTCTTGCTGAGTC
>JBDRVN010000034.1:0-20446 GCA_039801885.1 Caldifarciminota bacterium | reverse complement strand
CCGAAGGCACACCAGCAAAGCGAGTGAAAGGTGGCGGTTCCTTAACGTATTCTTCGGCTGCTGCTTGTCTCTTTGCCTTTGTCGGTAATAATACAAATGAATTTTGGTCCTATACTCCTGGAGGAACATTCTTAGCAAGTGCTAATCCATCGGGTAATAATGGAATCCAAGTTGAGACAAAGAACTTAAAGAACTTCACATTGACTATTATCCCGACAAGAGATTATCTGAAAGTTTCCTACACATTACCGGTTAATATCAAGGCGACATTAAAGATTTACAATGCCCTTGGTGAGATTGTCTATAATGGTACTTCGGACAAAGGCTACTTCACAATTGATACCAAGAAATTCTCTACCGGTATTTACATTATGAAGTTTGCTGCCAATGAGTATAAGGCAACCAAGAAATTGGTAATCCATTAAGGTTGCCTTAAAATCCGAAAAGGAAAGGCCGGGAAGTTTCTTTCCCGGCCTTTTTCTTTTTATACTATACTTTAAAACTTGACTTTTATTGTTTAATATTTTATAATTACTTATGGTAATATTTACAATTATTTTGGGAGTGGTGTTTGTTATTTTAGCAGTATTTAGTGTGATTTTGGCTATTCATACGATAAGTCTTTCTAAAAGGACAGATAAGTTAGTTCAAGAGGAAGATAAAAGGGCAAAGGAATTGGTAAGAGAAACCCAGAAATTAATTGAAGAAGTAGGCAAAAGAACCCAAGAAATGCTTGAAAGGATGGATGCCCGAACCGAAGAGACCAACAGAAGAACCCAAGAGATGATTGAAGAGATGAATCGTCAGACCCAGGAGACATTAAGGCATATTGCCGACCTGATTGTTGCCCATAAATAAATACAAAAATATTCTTATATTATATCTAAATTAACCCAATTACCGATAGTGCCTTTAAATTTGAAGGTTTCTTTTCTTGATTTTAATAAAAATTTAATTAAAATAATTAATGTTTAAAAAGGAGGAAAAATGAAAAAAGGTATATTTTTAATTTTAGTAATCAGTTTTTTATTTGCTCGTTGGGAGCGAATTGTTTCTCCTGTTTCCCGACATCTTTATTCAATCCATTTTCCTAATGATACCCTTTTTGGAATTGCTGTTGGCGATAGTGGAACGATTATCAGGACTACTAATAGTGGCAATTCTTGGCAGGTTTTAAATAGTAATACCATTCAGCAATTAAGGGATATTTGGATGGTTAACGATACTGGTTATGTGTGCGGGGCAATGGGAACAATTTTGAAAACAACTAATCGGGGATTAATTTGGAGTTCCATTGGTGGTTTTAGTTTCCAAACTTTTTATACCATCTGTTTTCCAGAAAATAGTCAAGTTGGTTATGTTTTTGGTGCCAATGGTGAAGCCTATAAAACAACCAATGGCGGTACTAATTGGGAACGAATGTCCTTAGGAACTTCTAACAATATTTATGCCTGCCATTTTGTAAATAATAATGTTGGTTTTATTGTTGGTCAAAACGGAATAATTTTGCGGACGGAAAATGGCGGAGGTATATGGGAGATTGTTCCTACTCCAACAACAGAAGATTTAAGAAGTGTTTGGTTTGTTAATGAAGAGATTGGCTATGCTTGTGGTAATAACGGAGTGATTTTAAAAACTATCCGTAGCGGAAGGGAGTGGATAAATATGAGTTTATCCAACCCAACAATCTTATTTGGTATTAACTTTCCTAATTCTGCTGATACTGGTTATATTTGTGGTCGGAATGGCTTATTTGGTAGAACCTTTGATGGTCGGGTATGGCAAACTTATACTATTAAAGATACCGACCTCTTTGCTATCCATTTTCCGACAAATCGGGTTGGTTTTGCTGTCGGCAGAGGAGGAATGATTTTAAAAACTTCTGATTATGGTAGTGAAGCAATTTTTGAATATAATAATAATAAAATTAAAGCATCTTTTGAAAAATCTAACTATCTTATTTTTACACCTTTAGGAGAAAAAGTTAATAAGATAAATAAAAAAGGTATCTATTTCCTAAAAGAAAAGAATTATAAGAAAATAGTTATTTTTTAAAAACTTTATAATTTTAAACCAAAAGCAACATACAAAAGTAAGGTAAAACATTTAAATAATCGGTATTAATAATAATACTGAAATTTTACTAATTAATATTTAATTATTAAGGCACATTAAAGATTTATAATATCCTTGGTAAGATTGTTGGTTGGTGTTTTTTTATTATTATAAAGTTTGCTACGGATGAGTATCGGGCAATAAAGAAATCAGTAATCCATTAAGGTTGTCTAAAATCCAAAAAGAGAAAAATTAAAATAGGGGAAAATTATCAGTTAATATACTCTTGTAGGACGAGATAATACCACTAATAAGGATTTTAAGAAAATGATTATAATAATGAACCACTGAAGAGGATTGATAAAGATTTTCTTACGCTCTTTGTTAATTGAATTTCGTTGTCGGATTTAGGCAGATATTTTAATTGTTTTTTTCAGTTTTTTCTAAAAAGAATAATTGGACCCCCTTAGTTTTTAAAAATAAAATTTTCTAAATCATTGAAAAATAAGAAGATACTTGTCAAAAAATAACTTGACTTATTTAAAATTTTTATTATACTTCTTTAAGATCTGGGCTATGACAAATATTTTAATTATTTTAATTATTGGTAATTTTGTAAATTTAAAAAGTAATTATATTTATTCAGAAAAATTAAAAAGAAGGTATATAAGATTAGAAAAATATATTTCTTTTGATAAAAGTTCTTATAAAAATTATAAAAAATTTATTGATTTTTCTTTAGGAGAAAATGAGTTTCTTGTAGATACGACAATTTTTTATTTTCCGACCCCAGGCTATCAATCAACTCCTTCTTTTGCTTTTGATGGCGAGAACTATTTGGTAGTTTGGGAGGATTGGCGAAGGGATATTGATATTTATGGTGCCCGAGTTAGTAAAAATGGTGTAGTTATTGACCTTTGTGGAATACCAATTTCTACTATTTCGGGTAATCAGTTTGCTCCAGCGGTTGCTTTTGATGGTGAGAATTATTTAGTAGTTTGGGAGGATTATCGTTTCAGTTTTTACGGTGATATTTATGGAACCTTTATTGATAAAAATGGAATAGTCTTAGATACAATTGGTTTTCCAATTTGTGAGGCTTTAAACGACCAATGGTTTCCCGTAGTTAGTTTTGATGGCGAGAACTATTTAGTAGTTTGGGAGGATTGGCGAAATGATAATGGTGATATCTATGGTGCTCGAATAACAAAAGATGGAACTGTTTTAGACCCGAATGGTTTTCCTATTTATCAAGGAGAAAATATTGATGTTGCACCAGCAATTGTGTTTGGCAACAATTATTATTTAATCGCCTGGACAACTTGGATTGGCCAAGATACTTCTGATGTTTACGGAATTTTAGTTAATAAAGAAGGGCAGGTTATCCATAATAGAATAACTATTTGTGCTGAAAATAGTTTTCAATATTCACCGGCTCTTTCTTTTGAGGGTAATAATTACTTTGTCTGTTGGACTGATCATCGTAATGGTGATTTTTCTGATATTTATGGAAAAAGAATAAAAGAAGATGGCACAATTTTGGATACCTTTGATATTTGTATTACTAAGGCAAATTCCAACCAGCGCCTTCCCGCAATTGCCTTTGATGGAATGAATTATTTTATAATTTGGGAGGATTTAAGAAATGGGGTAGAGACGGATATTTACGGAGCAATCGTTAATAGAAATGGTTTAGTAATTGACAGTTTTATGTTGGTTTCTGCTGATGGTAATCAATGGCTACCGAAAATTATATTTGATGGCAATAATTATTTTGCTATTTGGGAGGATTTAAGAAATAATGATATAAGCGATATTTATGGTATTAAAATCTCTGGTAAGAATAAGTTAAATTTGCAAGAGATTTTGATAACAATCTCAGCAAATGAACAATATCAACCATCAGTGATTTTTGATGGTGATAATTATTTAGTAGTTTGGGAGGAAGAAAGAGAGGGAGAAAAGGATATTTACGGAATGAAGATTGATGAAGAAGGAAAACAAATATGGGAAAAACCGATAGTGGTCACTGCTGCTTTTAATAATCAGATTTTACCAAAAATTTCCTTTGATGGTGAGAATTATTTAGTAGTTTGGGAGGATTATCGTAATAATAATGCTGATATTTATGGTGCCCGGATAACGAAAGAAGGTATTCTTCTTGATACAATAGGAATACCAATTTCTTTTCGCACAAAAGATGAGAAAAATCCCTGTGTTTCCTTTGATGGTGAGAATTATTTAGTAGTTTGGGAGGATTATCGTAATAATAATGCTGATATTTATGGTGCCCGGATTGATAGAAATGGTAGAGTTTTAGATGTTAATGGCATACCAATCTGCACGGTGAAAGGTAATCAACTTTTTCCGAAAATATCTTATGGTGATAATTCTTATTTTGTTGTCTGGCAGGATGAAAGAAAAGGTCATTGGGACGAGATTTATGGCGCAAGGATTAAGAGAAATGGCGAAGTGATTGATACTTTTGGAATATTGATTGCTACTGGGTTTTATTGGCGCTATAAACCATCTTTAGCATTTGATGGTAATAACTATTTAGTTGTCTATCAGTTATGGAAAGGCAACCATTTTGATATTTATTCTTCTCAGGTTTCTAAGGACGGAATCCTTATTGATTCTTCTCCTAAACCAATAGCGGTTTTACCTGGAGACCAGATAAATTGTGAAATAATTTTTGATGGTGATAATTATTTAGTAGTTTGGGAGGATTATCGTAATAATTTTGGAGATATTTTTGGTGCCAAAATAAATTTACAGAATTCGGTTTTGGCAATTTTTCCGATTGCTAATTATCAAAAATGGGATATTACACCTTCGTTAGTAAAGGGAGATGCTAAAATATTGGTTTGCTATGTTGGTTGGGGTGGAAATAAATATTTAACAATGAGAATTTTTGGTAAATTTTATAATCCAACTACTCTTTTTCCCAATTTAGGATGGTCTAAAAAACCGGATATTCCGAGTACCAAACCAGTAAGAAGCGGAGGTTCGTTAACTTGCATTAATGATAAGGTTTATGCAATTGTGGGAAATAATTGTAATGAATTATGGGTTTATAATATAAAAGAAGAATTATGGCAAAAGAAGAGCGAGATACCTTTAAGAAAAATTAATAGGAGTGTCTTAATCAGTGATAAGTATTATCTTTATATTTTGACTTCAGAAAAATTTTTACAATATAACCCCTTAAAAGATACTTATAAAGAATTGAAATATCCATTTTTAAATAAAAAGATTAAGTGGCCATCAATTACCTATGACGGTGATAGTCTGTTCTATTTAATTCCTGGTTCAGGAAATGATGAATGGCTGGTTTATAATAAAAATTGGGATTCTTGGTTTATTCCTAATCCACCAAAATTACCTAATAAGAAATGGAAGTCGGGAAGCTTCATAATTTATGCCCAAGGAAATATTTATGGTTTAAGGGTAGGCGGAAGAGATAATGAATTTTACAAATTAGACCTTAAAAATTTTGAATCTCTCTTCCGGAGAGTGGCTGATTTGCCTTTATTTAATAGAGAGATGAGGAAAAAGAAGGCAAAAAAAGGATGTTGTGCCACCTTTGATGGTTTATTCATTTATACTTTAAAAGGTAATAATACTAATGAATTTTATTATTATGATTTAGAAAGAGATATTTGGCATCAAATTGAGGATTTTGGTTATCCTACAGGGAAACTTAATAAAAAAGTGAAAGATGGTGCCGCTCTTACTTATTCTTCTTTTGTCGGTGGTATCTTTGCTTTTTTAGGTAATAAGACAAAAGAATTTTGGTTTTATAATCCTTCACCAAATTCCTTTATGAAGGAAAAGAAGAATAATATTTCGGGAGTTTTAATTTCAAAAAATAAGAAAATTGAAAATATTATATTGAAGAGGGGAAATATAAAAATATATTCTATTACTGGAGGGTTGTTGATGAGAGAGGTAAATAAACTGAAAATGGGTGTTTACTTTGTCAAAAATGAAGATGGTAAAGTGAGAAAGGTGGTGGTACTAAAATGATTATGGATAGGCGCCTGTTTGGCACGGAGGGACCAAACCTTGTTTTTAAAATAAATCTTTATCGGGGCGCTGATTATTTAATTATTTTTAAAAAGGTAAGGAGTGAAAATGCGAAACAAAACATTTAAATTACTTTTTGTTTTGCTGCCAATTTTCTTGATCCTTGTTGGTTGTAAAAAAGAGGAATCTAATCTCAACATTCCCCAGAGTGCTTCGCAAACAATCAGGGATTTAGGCGATGCTTATGCGACTGATATTATTGCTGGTCAGAATTTGGATGTTGGTGACATCGAAGTTTGGTTTGACGAAGATAATGTCTATGTGAAATATCTTACTACCGACAATTGGTATTTAACAGAATGCCATCTTCATATTGGTGCCAGTTTAAGTGATATTCCGCAAGTAAAAGGAAATCCAGTGCCTGGACAATTTGCTTATGCAGTTGAACTAACCGAGCCTACCCAATCTTATACTTTTACAATTCCACTGGGTGAATGGTCACAATTAGAAGAGTTATATTTTGCTGCTCATTGTGTCGTTTGCGAAATTATTGGTGGAGAAAAAAATCGTGAAGAAACTGGTTGGGGTAATGGTAATCCGTTTCCTGGCAGTAATTGGGGAAGATATTTTTGTCTCTGTCCCAAGAAAAGAGTAAGGTTACCTCAAGATGCTGTAACTCTCAAATTCGTAAGAGTCTGGTCAAACAATTACTACTATGAATATTTGCTTTCCAACGTTCCGCCCGGATACAGCATTGGAAACGGAACTTATTATGGTTGGTGTGTCGACCGCCAAAGATATATTTATCTTGGGCAGAATTACGATGTGACTTTATATTCCAGCTATGACCCCAATCTTCCTAATTATGCCCGCTACCCAAAATGGAGACCGATTAATTGGGTAATTAACCATAAGAGTGGCTATACACCAACAGAAATTCAAAATGTGATTTGGTATCTATCCGATCAGAAATCTTGGGATGAACTTACACCTCGCGAGAAGATTTTTGCTTCAAAAGCTTTGATTTTCGGAAGATTTTTCTATCCAAGAAGAGGACAATTGATAGCGATTGTGAATTGTATTGATGCTCATCATCAACTCACATTCTTAGAAATCGATCCCTAATAAAAAAGAGGATACCGGGGAGCAATTTGCTCCCCGGTGATATTTTTTAATTATTTATTTATGCTATATTTTTTAATATATTTAATAAGTAGTGTTCAATTTTTTCCTAAAGGTATTCTTTATAATGATTTTTCTTCTAATAATTATTTTCCCCAAACCTTAAGTTGGGAAGGTGATACTAATGTCACTTTTGATTCAATAAATTTAAATAATTATGAGGGAGATTTTTGTAATCATATTACTTCTTCACCCAATAATAAAATTTATTTTGTTTGGTATCGGTATAAAAGTAGTTCTCCTCAATATTATTATATACAATTTCGGAGTTACGATCAGATAACGAGAAGTTTTAGTGCTTGTACCCTTGTCTCTGATGAAAATACCAGAAATAATTATTATCCTTCAATTGCTTCTGATTCTAACGGGAATCTTCATTTTGTCTGGCGTGGTTATCGGACAATTTCGCCAACGGGAAATAAACCTTTTTATCGGAAAAGGATATTAGGTTATGGTTTTACTTCATTAGAAACTATTCCCGGCGGATGGCTTTATAAATATTATCCCAAAGTTGCTTGTGGAAAAGGCGATACCGCTCATATTGTTTATTATGCTCTTTTTGGAAATAATAAAAATAATATTATCTATGTAAGAAGAGGTAACGAAGGTTGGCATTCTAAAATTGATACTATAACTTATTGGAACTATCATTCGGAATATCCGGATATTGCTGTTGATAAAAATAATCAGGTTTTTATAGTTTGGAGCGGATATTCACCAACATCTGAGACAATTAAACAAATTTATTTTCGTTTTCGCAATGAAAATGGTGAATGGAGTAATATTGAAAGTGTAACTACAATTAATTCTATCGCTCGTTTTGGAAATTTTCACCCGCAAATTGCTGTAGAAAATAACGGCACTATTCATATCGTTTGGTACGGAGATAATGGTCGTGGTTATTTACAAATTTTCTATCGAAGGAAAACAAGAAATGGCTGGGATAGTATTTTACAGTTAACCAGTGGATTTATAAATAATTACTCTCCCAAGATTGCTGTTGATGGAATTAATAATGTTCATATAGTATGGTTAAAAGAAATAGAAACAAATTCACAACTTCTTTATATAAAAAGAAATGCTGATGGTAGTTGGAGCAATATACAAGAATTAACGAATGGTTTGTTTTTCCGTCAGGCACCAGCAATTACTGTATCCAACGATTTAAATATTCATATATCTTGGGTGGATACCAGAAGAGGTTATTATAATATTTATTATAAAAGATTTTTTGCTCCCCGATATGATATTGGAATTGTTAACGTCTTGAATCCCAACGGACCGACATCAAGAACGGCTAAAATCCCCCAGGTCTTAATAAAAAATTATGGTTTAAATACTGCCTATAATTTTCAATTAAGATTAGAAATTCAACCAGGAAATTATTTTGATATTAAAACTATTGATTCTTTGTTACCAGAAAGAGAGACGATAATAAACTTTTCTTCTTGGATGCCGAACGAATCTGTTTGGTTTCGAGTAAAATGCACCACCCTTTTTGTTCTTGATGAAGATTCAATAAATAATAGTAAAAAAACCATGGTAGCAATTTATGATTATTACGAAAACTTTGAATCTTCTAACGGCGGTTTTTTAAATATTTTACCCTCTGATTGGGAATATGGTGAATTTGGTGTGAGTGGTGATACTCATTGCTGGTCAACAAATGGATATTCCAATTATTCTAATTCTCGCCTTAATTCCTGCCGTTATTACGCCCTTATTGATTCACCGGTTGTTGTCTATTGGCATAAATATGATATTGAATATTTTTACGATGGCTATAATGTGAAGTGTTCAATTCCTGATAATAATTGGCAAATTATCCATTCTCTTCCTAATTTAGGACAAAGGTATACAACAATTGCTTCACCATTTACGGTTGGTGTGACAAATGAATCTGTCTATTGCGGTAGTTCTGATTGGCAAATGAATTGGATGAAAATCCCTGTTTACCAAGGGAATTTTTTCTATTTGCAATTTCATTTTGGTTCAGATCCTTCAGTAAACTATTTTGGTCCAAGAATTGATAAAATTTATGGTATTGGTTTTTCTGATCGGTTGCTTTGGGACATTGGTGTAAAAGATATTATTTCTCCTAAAGGGATGATTGAAGAAGGAGAATATGTACCAAAGGTAATTATCAAAAATTTCGGTTTAAATACCGCCAATAATATTTCAGTAACAATGAAAATAGGGGAGAATTATTTGGATTCTCTAAGAATTCTCTCTTTGTCCCCTAATGATGAGGAAACCCTTAATTTTTCTTCTTTAAATTTAATTTCTGGTATCTATTCTATTATCTGTTCAACTTATTTTGCTTTTGACCAAAACTTAGAAAATAATGTTAAAAATAGTTTTTGTGGCGTTTATAATTATTTTGAAAATTTTGAAAGGAATCGCGGTGGTTTTTCTCCCTATCCTCGTGAAAATACTTGGGAATGGGGAAAGCCTAATGCCGGACCTTTAAACGGAGTAGATGGTGATACAATGGTTTGGGCAACAAAATTAGATAGTAATTATTTTAATAATGCTGATTGGAAATTGACAACCTTCCCATTTTTAATTCTCCGGCCTTTTCCAATATTTGCTTATTGGCATTGGTATGAATCAGAAGAAAATCAGGACGGTTATAATGTAAAATATTCATCAGATGGAGGAATTACTTGGCATATTGCCCATTCTATGGAAAGTTATGGACAAAGATACGATGGTATTATGAGCGGTAGTAATGTTGGTATTCCTTATGAATCGGCTTATTCTAAAATTGATAGGAACTGGAAATTAAACTTTGTTGTTCTTCCGATTGAAACAGGCGGTGTAATGATAAGATTTCATTTTGGTTCTGATAACAGTGTAAATTATTATGGCGTAGCGATTGATAAAATTTATGGATTAGGTTTGAAACCGGCCAGAGATGTGGGTGTAATGGAGATATTGGAACCGAAGGAAGAAGTTCCTGTTGATAGTTTTATTACACCCAAAATAAAAGTTAAAAATTTTGGTGCCTTTGCTGAAGATTTTTATAGTTATTTTAAAATCTTCTTATCAGGAAATCTAATATATACCGAAAGTATTTATTTAAGATTAGCACCTAATAAAGATACTTTATTAATTTTTCCTAATTATCAAGTACGTGAAATTGGTGAATATTTAAGTATTGCTTCAGTAAAATTAAATAATGACCAGAATCCTAATAATGATACACTCCGAGAATTTTTCTCTTGTGTTTATTATGATTTGGGAACAGTAAAAATAATCCAACCGGTTGGTAATTTACCGCCGGGAGTATTTATTCCTAAAGTAGCTGTTAAAAATTATAGTAATAAATCTTGTCAATTTATTCAGATATTTAGTATTATCTTTCAAAATTCTTTTATTTATTCCGATACTTTAAACTTTACTATTTTGCCCAATGAAGAAGAAACTTTGTCATTTACGCCTTTTGTTGTCCAAGATACCGGCAATTTTTGCTGCTTATCTTTTTTAAAATTTGGAAAAGATAAGAATCCCTATAATGATACCGCTTATAGTGATTTTAATATTAGCTATTTTGATTTTGGTATTGCCAAAATCGTCTCTCCTAAAGGAATAATTTTCTACAATCCATTTTATCCCCAAAAGGTAAAAGCAAAAATAAAAAATTATAATAATTTTCCTTTTAATATCGCCACAACTTTTAATATTTTTAAGAACGATACCATTTTTTATAGTGATACTCAAATAACAATGGTTAATCCTCAAGAAGAGAGAGAAGTAATTTATGAGAGTTTTTATTGTTTAGATACTGGAAAATATATCACTATTTGCAAACTTTTGAATAAAGATTTAAATCCCTTTAATGATATTTTATCCGATAGTTTTAAAGTAGTGGTAAAATTACCAGGATGGTACCGATTAAAGGATGTGACAAAAGAGATTTCTAACAAAAATATAAAAGATGGCGGAGCAATGGTTTGCGTAGGCGATTCTCTTTATGCTTTAAGGGGTAACAATACTTTAGATTTACTTATCTATTCTGTAACGGAAGATGAATGGTATTTTAAAGATACTGTGCCTTATGGCGAGAAGAAAAAAAGGGTAAAAAGTGGTGGTGCCCTTACTTATGATAATAATAAGTGGATTTATCTGTTAAAAGGGAATAATACCCGAGAATTTTATAAATATGGAGTAAAAGGTGATTCCCTAGGAATATGGATAAGTCTACCAGAAATTCCTTCTTCAAAAAAGATTAAAAAAGGTGCTTCTTTAGTTTTTTATAAAGGTAAAATTTATTGCCTTCCTGGTGGGAATAGATTAGAATTTTATGTGTATGATCCAATAATAAATAGTTGGAGTGAAAATATTGGTGCTCCCAGCGGTAAAACAGGGAAAGGATTTGGTGAAGGAAGTGCTTTAACTACGGATAATAAATATATTTACGCTTTAAAAGGAGGAGCAAAGGTGAATGAATTTTTTAAGTATCATCCAGATTCTGGTTGGCAGCAATTACCTGATTTGCCTTTATATAGTAAAGGAAAAAAGAAAAAGGTTAAAAAAGGTGGCAGTATTGTATATGCCAATGAATATATTTATGCTTTAAAAGGAGGGAATACTTTGGATTTTTGGCGATTTGAATTAAAAAGAGATAGCTGGTTACAATTGGAAGATTTACCTCTTGGCAGTGGTAAAAAAGTTAAAGGAGGCGGCTCCTTAGCCTGGTGGCGAGACAGAATTTTTGCTATAAAAGGTAATAATAGCAGAGAGTTTTATATGTATTTACCGTCAGAAAGTTATCAATTGCAAAAAATAGTGGGTAACCAAGAAGAAAAAATAGTTAAAAAAGAATTTGATTTATTAATTAAAAGAAATCCCGCAGATAAAAAAATTATTGAAATTTATTTCTCTAAAATGCCTGCCCAAATTTCTCTTTATACAGCGCTTGGTAATCGTTGTTTATTCACCACTAGTAATAGCGGATATTTTTTAATTGATAGTAAAAAATTAAATAAAGGAGTATATATATTAAAGTTCAAAACCCAAAAATTTGAAATAATAAGGAAAATAATCGTAATTTAAGATTGACTTTTCCTTTATTTCCTTTAAAATTTTTATCTATGGATGAATACGAGATTAGAAAAGAAAAGATTAGGAAATTAAAAGAGCTGAAAATTAATTCCTATCCTTATTCTTTTTTGAGAACTCACACAAGTAGAGAAATTAAAGAAAATTATGAAAAATTTATTGAGAATAAACAAGAGATTCGGGTTGCCGGTCGGATATATTTAGAAAGGGATTTTGGTAAGACAAAGTTTTATACAATTGCTGATGGTTATGATAAGATTCAAGTTTATTTTCGAAAAGATATGTTAAATGAGAAATACGAACTTTTAGACCTTTTTGATATTGGCGATTTTATTGGTGTTTCCGGTGAGGTTTTTAAAACAAAGACTGGTGAGATTACTATTTTGGTAAAGGATTTTGTTCTACTTAGTAAGTCATTAAGACCTTTTGGTGAGAAATATCATGGATTAAGAGATAGAGAGTTGCGTTATCGCCAAAGATATTTAGATCTGTTAAATAACCAAGAAGTAAGAGAAGTTTTTTTAAAAAGAAGTAAGATTGTTTCTTTAATCCGTGAATTTCTTGATAAGAAAGGGTTTATTGAAGTGGAGACACCTATTTTACAGCCAATTTATGGCGGTGCTTTTGCCACACCTTTTAAAACTTTTTATGAAAGTTTGGATAAAGAATTTTATTTAAGGATTTCTGATGAGCTTTATCTTAAAAGATTGTTAATTGGTAATTTGGAAAGGGTTTACGAGATTGGTAAGGATTTTCGAAACGAAGGAATAAGTCGGTTCCATTCTCCAGAATTTACCCAGATTGAAATCTATCAAGCCTATGCTGATTATTATACAATGATGGAACTTTTTGAAGAACTATTTCTTTTTTTAGTAAAGAATTTATATAATGATGATAAGTTTATTTACGGCGAAAAATTTTATTACGATGAAGAGAACCGAAGAGAGATCTTTTTAAGGATTAAAGAGTTAAAAGAGAAGGGAATTAATATTAATAAAATTAATATTTACTATTCAAAAGAGAAAGATAATGAAGAAAAGGAATATCTCTCTTTCTGTGAAGAGTTGATTAATTTTTGTAAGGGAAATAATCTGTCCTATAGAGAAGAAAAAAGTAGCGAAAGATATACAGAAATTGAATTTTTGATTGAAACAAAACCGCCTTTTAAAAGAATAAAATTTACCGAAAGTTTAAACGAAATTTTAGGGATAGATATTTTACAAATTCCTTTTAAGTTTTTGAAAGAAAAAGCAAAAGAATTGGGGATAGATTTTAAAGAGGAGATAACGAAAACTAAATTGTTAGATAAGCTCTTTTCTTCTTTAATTCAAAAATATCTTATCCAACCAACTTTTGTGATTGACCACCCCAGAATTACTACTCCTTTGGCTAAACCCCATCGGGAAAATCCTTTATTATGTGAAAGGTTTGAAATTTTTATTGGTGGAATTGAATTAGGTAATGCCTTTTCCGAAGAGAATGATCCGCAAAGACAAAAAGAGAGTTTCTTAGAACTTTTGAGATTAAAAGAGGATGAAACCCCTTTGGACGAAGATTTTATTTGTGCCTTAGAGTACGGTATGCCGCCGAGCGGTGGTTTGGGAATTGGTATTGACCGGTTGGTTATGATATTGACTAATCAATCAGCAATTAGAGAAGTAATTCTCTTTCCCCAATTAAAAGAGAAATGAATTTTGAAAGATTTGTTGCCTTAAAATATATTAAAGGAAAGAAATTGATTTCCTTAATCAATATCGGTAGCGTTGCTTTGGGAGTTGCTTGTATTATTATTGTCCTTTCGGTAATGAACGGGTTTCATTTAGAATTAGAAAAAAGAATTTTGGGTCACACACCCCATCTGATTATTATTAAAAGAAATTATGAGTTTATTGAGAATGCCGATTCTTTGGTAAATATTTTAAAAGAGATTAAAGAGATAGAATTTTTAACTCCTTTTATTTTTACTAAGACCTTAATAAAAAGTTTCCATTATTCTGACGGAATTGTTTTACGCGGAATAATTCCGGAAAATGAGAAAAAAAGTTTAGATATTGAAAAGAATATTATTTTAGGAGCTTTTGATTTCTCTTCCAGTTCCCAGCCAGGAATTGTTTTGGGTATTGATTTGGCAAAGGTTCTTTCTGTTTCGGTTGGTGACCAAGTTACCTTATATTCTCCCTTTGCGGCGATTAAAACACCCTTTGGTTATCTACCAAAAGCCGAAAATTTTATTGTTAAAGGAATTTTTGATGCGGGAATGTATGATTATAATGCCAGTTTGGTTTATATTGATTTAGAAACTGCCCAAAGACTTTTAGATTGCGGAAATCGGGTAACTGGTTTGGAGTTAAAAATGAAAAACCTATATAAAGCAAGGGAATTGGCAAAAAGAATAAATAAATTACTTCCTTATCCTTATCAGGCAATAGATTGGCAGACTTTGAACAAAAATCTCTTCGCCGCTTTAAAATTAGAAAAAGTGGTAACTTTTATTGTTTTAACTCTTTTAATTATTATTGCCTGTTTTGGAATAGTTGCTACTTTAACAATGCTGGTCGTAAGAAAGACAAAGGAGATAGGTATTTTAAAAGCAATGGGTAGCAATACCAAAAGAATTACGAAGATTTTTCTCTATTATGGATTTTTTGTTGGTTTTTTTGGCGCGATAATTGGTGCAATAATTGGTGTTTTTATCTCTTTTATTTTGTCAAAATATCCGATTATTAATCTGCCCGCCGATGTCTATTTTATTAAATATCTGCCGACAAAACTTTTTTTTACTGATGTGGTAATAACTATCTTCGTCGCCCTGGCTATTTCGCTACTGGCTTCTATCTATCCCGCAAGAAAGGCAGCAAGTTTAGTAGTAGTTGATGCTTTACGTTATGAATAAGATAATTGAAGCAATTGGGATAAAAAAAATATACTATGATAACTCTACCAAAACGGAGGTGCTGAAAGGAATTGATTTAACTATTTATGAAAAAAATATTTACGGAATTTTTGGACCTTCGGGAAGTGGTAAGTCAACTTTGCTTCATATTCTTTCCGGTTTAGACTACCCGACCGAAGGAATTGTGAAAGTTTTCGATGAAGATTTAAAAAGACTATCGCCAGAAAAATTGTTTAGATTAAGAAATGAAAAGTTTGGTTTTCTCTTTCAGTTTCATTATCTTCTACCGGAGTTTAATGTTTTAGAGAATGTGATGGTGCCCTTATTAATTCGGGGTGAAAAAGAAGAGATGGCAAAAAAGAAAGTTAAAAAAATTCTTGAAGAATTAGAAATTATTGATAAAATTAAGTTATACCCAAAAGATTTATCGGGTGGTGAAAGACAAAAGGTAAGTATTGCTCGGGCTTTGGTTGGTGAGCCAAAGGTTTTATTTTTGGATGAACCAACCGGTAATTTGGATTTGAGAAGTAGCGAAATAATTTTATCAATAATTATGGAAATCTATCAAAGAAGAAATTTAACAATCCTGGTAGTTTCTCATAATGAAAAGATAAAAGATATTTGTAATGAGAAATATTTTTTAAAAGATGGACATTTAATAAAGTTAATTTAATATGGAAGAAAATCTTTGTCAAATTTGCCATAAAAACGTTGCGGTAATGGTAGTTACGGAAATTGATGAAAAAGGAAATAAAATAGAGATTGCAATTTGTGAAGAATGTGCGAAGAAAAAAGGGGTTTTAGAAAGTGATAAAACATTGAATCTTGATGAAATTTTAAAAATAATGCTTAAGGCAAAAGAAAAAGAAGATAAAGAACTTAAATGTCCCCGTTGTTTTCTTTCTTTTTATGAATTTAAAAAATATGGTAAATTTGGTTGTCCGGATTGTTTCAAAACTTTTGAAGAGCGATTAATTCCTTTTATTAAACGTCTTCAAACAACTATTCGTGAAAGAGAAAATGAAGCTTTTCATAAAGGGAAAAGAATTACCCTTGGAGCAAAAAAGAGCCTTTTGCTCTCCGAAATTAAAAAATTAAAAATAGAATTAAAAAAAGCAATTGAAGAAGAGGATTATGAGCAGGCAGCAAAAATTAGAGATAGACTAAAAGAAAAAGAGAGTGAGTTAAAAAAAGATGAAATTGAGTAAGAATTTAATACCAGGATTTTTAAGAGAAATTCGCGAAGAATCGGATGTTTGTGTTTCTTCGCGGATAAGATTTGCGCGAAACTTGGATAATCATTTTTTCCTTTTAAAAGCTAGTTTAAAAGAACAAGAAGAGGTTATTGAAGAGATAAAAGAGGTTATTACCCAATTAAATAGTTTCCAATTTTATAGCGATGAGCAGCTTAACGAAATTTTTTTAAGTTATCTTTTAGAAAGGCATTTAGTCTCTCCTGATTTTGTTTTAAGTAAAAATAAAAAGGGTGTGTTTATTGATTCCGAAGAGAAAATTAGCATTATGGTGAATGAGGAAGATCATTTACGTTTACAGGTTTTAGGAGAAGGATTTTCCTTAGACGAAATTTTTGTAAAAATAAATGAGATTGATGATAAATTAGAAAAAGAGTTGCCTTATGCCTTTTCGGAAAAGTTTGGTTTTTTAACTGCTTGTCCCACAAATTTGGGAACCGGCATGCGAGCGAGTGGAATGCTCCATTTACCCGGATTAATTTTAACTAATGATATGGAAAAAGTAATAAAAGCGGCAAGAAGTATTGGCTTTTTGATTAGAGGAATCTATGGTGAAGGAACAAAGACAATTGGTAGTTATTTTCAAATCGCTAATCAATTTACAATTGGGATGAAAGAAGAGGAGATTATGACAAATACAAAAAATTTGATAATACAAGTTATTAATTATGAACGAAAAGCCAGGGATTATCTTTTGAAGAATTTAAAAAATGAAATTGAGGATAGAGTTTGGCGTGCCTATGGAATATTAACTAATGCCACACTTTTAACTTCCGAAGAAGCGATTAATCTTTTATCCACTTTGCGATTGGGGGTTTGCGTGGGGATAATAAAAAAAGTCTCTATCTTAACAATTAATATTCTTACTATTCTTGTGAAAAAGGCTAATTTGATGTATTATTTGAAAGACGAAAATCTTAGCGAAGAAGAAAGAGATTATAAAAGAGCGGCGCTTGTTAAAAAAGTATTAAAAGGAAAAGTAGATGAATGAAATATTGAGAAAAATACCTTCTATTAATAGTTTATTAAATGAAGACGAAATAAAAAAATTGATGGAAATATATCCTAAAAATCTGGTTTTATATTTTTTGAGGGATGAGATTGAGCAAATAAGAGAAGAGATAATGGCAGGTAAAAAAGAAGAGGTAAATAAAAAGGAAATTTTAGAAAGGGTTAAAAAAGCGGTTTCTCCCAGTTTAAAAAGAGTGATTAATGGATTAGGAATAATTCTTCATACCGGTTTAGGTCGTGCTCCTTATGTTAAAAATATAAAAGAAAAGGTTTCGCAACTTTTGGAAGGATTTTGTAATTTAGAAATAAATGAAGAAGATGGGAGAAGAGGTAGTCGGATGCGTCATATTGAAAAGCTTTTGATTGCTTTAACGGGTGCTGAGGCGGGTTTGGTTTGTAATAATAATGCTGGTGCTACTTTTTTGATATTAAGGGCATTAGCAGAAGGAAAGGAGGTAATTATTTCCCGGGGAGAACTGATTGAAATTGGTGGTGCCTTTCGTTTGCCGGAGGTGATGAAAGCAGCCGGCGTGATTTTAAAAGAAGTGGGCACAACTAATCGCACCCATTTCCGAGATTATGAGCGGGCGATTAATGAAAATACCGGTTTAATTTTAAAGGTTCATAAAAGCAATTACCGAATTATTGGTTTTACCAAAGAGGTCTCAATTGAGGAATTGGTAAAACTGGGAGATAAATATGGGATTCCGGTGGTAGATGATTTAGGTAGTGGTGCCTTTTTGGATTTTTCTCAATATAATCTTCCTAAAGAGCCAATAGTAAAAGAGAGTATTGAAAAGGGAGCAAGTTTGGTTTGTTTTTCCGGTGACAAACTTATTGGTGGTCCGCAATGCGGAATAATTGTCGGTAAAAAAGAGTATGTTAGAAAACTTGCTTCTCATCCAGTTATGAGGATTTTAAGAGTTGATAAAACAAGATTGGCTATTTTAGAGAATACTTTAAGACTTTTTTTTGATGAAGAAAAATTATTAAAAGAACACGAGGTAATAAGAATGATTTTAAAAAAAGAAGAGGAAATTAAAAAAATGGCAAAAAAGGTGTATAATGCTTTAAAAGATAAAAAAGAGAAATATCAATTGGCTATTCTTTCTGGCGAATCAGAAATTGGCGGTGGTTCTTTGCCCGGAGTTAAGTTAAAAAGTTATCTTTTAAGAATTAAAGATAAAAATGTGGAAGACCTGGCAAGGAAATTAAGAAAAGGAGAGATTTCAATTTATGGAAGAATAGAAAAAGATAGTTTTTTATTAGATTTCCGAACGATAAGAGAAGAGGAAATAAAGTTATTAATAAAAGGTTTAAAGGAAGTGTTAAATTAAAGGAGGATTTATGCAATTAAAAATTCCTACCGAAATTTTTAAAAGATTGTTAGAAAGAGTAATAAAAATCGTTCCCGGTCGTTCAACTTTTCCGATTTTACAAAACATTTATCTTTCCTGCGATAATGAAAATTTTTCAATCTATACGACAGATTTAGACTCTTGGTGTTATGTGGAAAAGAAGTTAGGAAAAGATGCGATAAAAAAGGAAGGAGAGGCGGTAGTTTTTGGTCGGAAACTTTTAGAAAGTTTACGAGAGATTTCTGAACCCCTTTTGGAATTATTTTTGGAAGAAAATAGTCTTTCTTTAAAGACTGCAAAAGGAAAATATCAATTTCTTACCGCTCCTCCGGAAGATTTTCCTAAACGAGAAGAACTACCAAAAGAAAATTCTTTTACCTTTAATAATTCTCTTTTAATTGAAATGTTTAAAAAAACTGGTTTTTGTGTTTCTAAAGAAACAAGCCGTCCGGCTCTTACCGGTGTCCTTTTAGAAATAAGGGATAAGGAACTTCGTTTTGTTGGTACCGATGGTTATCGGCTATCTTTATATAAAAAAAGAATGGAAGAGGAAATTGGTAAAAATATTGCCTTAATTATTCCGCCAACCGTCTTTGAGTTACTTTTAGAAGATGTGAAAGAGGTTAAAATTTATTTTGATGAATCCAAAATTGGTTTTGAATATGATTTAGAAGAAGAGAAATATTTATTTATCTCTCGCTTGATTGAAGGTCCTTATCCGGATTACGAAAAAGCAATACCACCGCCTGAAAAAAATTATTATGTTTTTGAAGTGAGTGAATTTTTAAAAAGTTTAAAACGGATATCAATCTTTTCCCGTGCCGAAGATAAAACAAGAATGGTGATTTTGGATTTAAAAGAAGAAAAAGTGAAACTTTTTACCGAATCGGCGGAAGTAGGAAGAGGAGAAGAAGAGGTTGGCGGTAAATATATTGGCGAAGGGATGGAAATTGCCTTAAATGCAATATATTTACAAGAAATCCTTTCTCATATTGAAAGTGATAAAGCCACCATTTATTTTACTTCCGTTAGTTCAGCGATGAAAATTATCCCGGAAAAAATAAAAGAAGATGAAGAAATTTTATATCTTTTAATGCCGATGCATTACGAGAGGTAAATGTGAAAAACAAAAGAATTTTATTTTTAATTATTTTAATTAATATCTTCTTCTGTCAAAAGAAAGAGGAAGTTTATATCCAAGGGTGGATTTCCAAGATGGAATTTACTAAAGATAATGTAAAATATTTTCAGGAGGTCGGTGTTTATAACTACCGAGGATTTAAAATGATTCCTAAGGTTTTTGTAAACGATACTCTTTTACCGTTAAGAAATGAACCCTTTACTTATGCCTTTTATGGAAATTATTCGCCTTTTTTTACTAATCAAAGCTATAAATTAAAAGTAGAACACCAAGATGGTGTAGCCTTTTCCGATGTTTATATGCCCAAAGATTTTGAAATCCTTTATCCCAAAGAGGAGACAATTATTGAGAAAAGTCAAGCACCTTTTAAGATCTTTTGGCAAAAAAGTGAAGGAGCAGAGTGGTACGAGGTGGAATTTAGTGTGGAATATGATTATCTTTTACCCAATGGCGATGATGA
>JBDRVN010000033.1:0-20625 GCA_039801885.1 Caldifarciminota bacterium | reverse complement strand
GGAAGTTTTGTTGGTGTTTTTATCTTGTTTGTCCAATATTCCCGATTGATTATCCAAACATCTTCTGGATAATGTTCAATCTTATTAAACTTATATTTCTTTTCATTTTTGCAAGCAAAGAGAATATGGTAATGACTGGTGACAAATTTTCTTTTGTTATAAACTCCAAACTGATATTTCCAAATCATGTGATTAATAATAATAAATTTAGTTTCTTCTAAAGCATTTAAAATATCTTTTAGATTTGTCCAGCCAGAAAATAAATAAAGACTACCAGTATCTTTTAATATCCGATAACCTTCTTTTAGCCAGTTAACAGAAAATTCATAATATTTATCTTTTGGTATCTCACAATAACCTTCTAATACCCTTTCTTCTTTCCGATGATAGTTATTTCTTTTTGCCTTAAAATCAATAGCAAAAGGTGGGTCAGTCACAATTAAATCAATTGAATTATCAGGGATTTCTTTTATTAACTGTAAAGCATCTCCCCAATAAATATTATCAATTTCAAATTTACCTAATCTCATTTTAAGAAATTATAGATATCCCTTTTTAAAAGTCAAATTGCTTGATTTAAAAATTTTCTTTACTATATAAAAAAGCGGTAATCTGAAGGAGGTCTTTTCCGTCTTATATATAGAAAGGAAGAGCAAAGCCTTTACCTAATATTAATAAAATAAATAGAATTGAAAAATAAAGGGAAGAAAAATCCCTATTGGGGGAATGATACAGGGTAGGGATTAGGTATATGGATAATAAGATTATTATTAATGGGAATAATAATGCCTTTATTAACAGTAATAATAATACTTTTATTAGTGCTCATAACTATACTTTTATTAATGGCTTTAATAATAAATTTATGTTTAAGGATTATGTAAGGCTTAAATGACTTGTTAGGGATGGGCTGGGTGAGGAGACCACCCTAGAAAAATAAATAAAAGGCATAGTAAGATATGTCAATTAAAGTGAGAGAAGTATATAAAATTACAAAAAGCAGGCTGGAAATTGCTTCGTACATAATAGAAGATTTTAATTTAAAAGAGGGGTGTTAAAAATTGGATTATTTGTTTTTTGAGAATAAGGCAAGTAGTTTATATAATTGTGTAAAAAGGGTGGTGGGATGATAACCCGGATTCTGTTTAGGTGGTCATTTATCTAAGGCGGTCTACCCAGGGCTCGAACGAGTGCCAACCAAACTCTTGCCCTTATTTGACCTTGCTCCGGATAGGGTTTGTCCACCTTGTTCCTTACGAAACAAGGTAGTGCGCTCTTACCGCACTGTTTCACCCTTGCCCGCATCCCACAAATAATGTGAGACCGCTGGCGGTTTGCGTTTCTGTGACACTTTCCGTCTACCTTGCCTTGCGACAAGATAGCCTTCGGTTGCCCGAAGTATCCGGGTTGGCGCGAGTCCGGAGTTTCCTCAGTGAGCATAATGCCCACCGCGACCACCTCATCCCGCCACCTCACTAAAAATAAATATAGCCCAATTTTCTTCTTATGTCAATTTAATTGACTTAATTAATTTTCTTCTTTAAAATATTTCAATGAAAGAAATTTATAAAGATCGACAGAAAAAGGTTTTTCAATATCTATTAAAAAAGAATTTAGATAGCTTTTTGGTTACTGATTTGTTTAATATTCGCTATCTTTGTGGGTTTACCGGTAGCAATGGTTATCTTCTATTCTTTGAGGGAAAAGTATATTTCTATACTGATTTTCGATATGAGTTACAAAGTGAAAGAGAAGTTAGTGCTGACAAAATAATTATTATCAAAAGGAATTTTTTTACTTCGCCACCAAAAGAATTTCTGAAATTGAAAAGGTTGGGAATTGAAAGGGAGAGTGTTAATGTTGATAATTATAATAAGATTTTAGATTACTTTAAAAAACGGAATAAAAGGCTCAAGGTTTTACCTTTGCCTAATTTTATAAAAGAAGAATTAAGGGCAATAAAAGATGAAGAGGAGATAAAGTTAATAAGTAAAGCAGCAAGGATTACTGATGAGGTTTTTAATAAGTTATTGAATGAAATAAAAGAAGGGGTTAGGGAAAAAGATTTAGCCTTGTTTATTGAAAATGAATTTAGAAAAGAAGGTGAGATTGCTTTTCCGGTAATTGTTGCCGGTGGTGAAAATTCAGCTTTACCCCACGCCAGGGCAAGTGAGAAGAAAATAAAATTTGGAGAGGCGATTGTGATTGATATTGGTATGAAATATAACGGCTACTGTTCGGATATGACAAGGACAGTATTTTTAGGAAAAGTTGATAACGAACTTAAAAAGATATATCAGATTGTTTACGATGCTCAAAGTAGAGCAATTGATTTTTTAAGAGAGGATAAAAATAAAAAGATTAAGACAAAAGATGTTGATTTTAAGGCAAGAAGTTATATAAAAGATAAAGGTTATGACAAATATTTTGGTCATGGTTTAGGACACGGAGTTGGTTTAGAGGTTCACGAAAGACCCTGGGTTTCTTTTCTTTCTAAGGATAAGATAAAACCGAATATGATTTTTACAATTGAACCGGGTATTTATCTTCCTAATATTGGTGGTGTAAGAATTGAGGATTTGATTCTTTTTAGAGAAAAAGAGGTTATTTTACTTTCGCAAAGTGATAAAGGTCCTTTAGTTTTATAAAGGAGGGAAAGATGATTACACCAAATGATTTTCGTTTTGGAACAATTATTAAATTAGAGGATGGTTATTATGAAGTAATTGAATACCAGAGAATAAAGATTGCCCAAAGAAGGGCTTTTGTGAAGACCAAATTGAAAAATTTAACAACTGGTCAAGTTATTGAAAAGAATTTCGATTCCGACGAGACCTTTGAAGAAATTGAGGTAGATAGGAAAAAAGGGCAATTTCTTTATCGAGAAGGGGATAATTATTATTTTATGGATTTAGAAACTTATGAAATGCTCTCTTTCTTCAAAGAGGTGCTTGGTGATCGGATTTATTATCTTACCGAGAATTTAGAAATTACTATTCTTTATCTCCAAGGGAAACCGGTAAATATTGAAGTGCCTACTTTTGTTGTGTTGCCAGTGGTAGAGACTCAAGCCGCTTTTAAAGGAGATACTATGTCCGGTTCTTCTAAGCCGGCAAAACTTTCTACGGGTTTAGTGATTGATGTTCCTTTCTTTGTGGAAGTAGGTGATTATGTAAGGATTGATACGAGGACAAATAGTTATGTGGAAAGGGTCTTATGATTAAAAAAATATTAATTGCTAATCGGGGAGAAATTGCTGTTAGAATTATTCGGGCAGCTAAAGAACTGGGATTAAAAACAGTAATTGTTTATTCGGAGGCGGATAAAGAAAGTTTGGGAGTTAAATTGGCTGATGAAAAAGTTTGTATTGGTAAAGGACCGCCCCAAGAAAGTTACCTTATTTCCTCGCGGATTCTTTCTACCTGCGAAATAACTAATTCCGATGCTATTCATCCGGGTTACGGATTCTTGTCCGAATCAACCGATTTTGCTGATGCCTGTGAGGAGATGAAGATAATTTTTATCGGTCCCACCTCAGAAACTATTAGACTTTTTGGTGACAAATTGGAAGCAAAGAAAATGGCAAAAAAATATAATTTAAAGGTAATTTCTGGTTCCGAAGATATGGTGAGGAATGAGAACGAAGCCAAAAAAATTGCCAAAGAGATCGGCTACCCAATCCTTTTAAAAGCAGCAGCTGGTGGCGGTGGTAAAGGAATGAAATTGATAAAAAGTGAAGAGGAACTTTTAAATAATTTTGATACCGTAAGATTAGAAGCAAAAAATGCCTTTCTTGATGACCGGGTTTACATTGAGAAGTATTTAAATCCGGTGAGGCATATTGAATTTCAAATTTTGGGCGATGGCAAAGGAGGAGTTTGGGTATTTCCGCCTAGAGATTGTACAATCCAATTTCGCCATCAAAAGATAATTGAGAAAAGTCCGGTTTTAAATATTCCGGTAGAAAAAATAAAAGAGGTACAAGAAAAGATATTAAATTTTTCTTCAGAGATAAAATACCGGAGTGCGGGAACTTTTGAATTTCTTTACTACGACGATTTTTATTTTATGGAAGTAAATACCCGAATCCAAGTAGAACATCCGGTAACCGAAATGGTAACCGGAATAGACTTGGTAAAAGAACAGATAAAAATTGCTGATGGTCGAAACTTATCTTCTAAGATTATTGAAGGCAATGGTTTTGCGATTGAAGCCCGATTAAATGCCTGCGACCCGGAAAACAATTTTACTCCCTTTCCGGGCAAAATTGAAAAACTCTATTTACCTTTTTATCCCTTTGTGAGGATTGATACCCATATCTACGAGAACTATGTGATTCCTCCTTATTACGATTCTCTTTTAGCAAAATTTATTGCCTGGGGTAAAAACCGAGAAGAAGCAATGATTAGATTAATTATGACTTTGAAAGAGACCGAAATTAGTGGAATAAAAACTAACAAAGATTTCCTAATCAAAATTTTAGAAGACGAAAGTTTTTTAAGAGGAGAATATTACAAAATTACCGAAAGATTAAAAGAACCTCTAAAATGAATTTCAATAAAAAATTAAAATGGGGGAAATTGGTTTGGTGTTTATTTTTATTTATCTATTTCTTTCATTTTTTTAAAAATCTATTTCTTTCTTCTCTTGCAAAAGGTGCTTTAATTCCGATAATCTTTTTTATTACTCTTTCTTTTTGGATGATTATTGAATACTATTTTTCTTCGCCCTTTTTTCAATCGGGAATTGTTGAGTATCATCAATGTTTAAGGATTATTTATTCCCTTTATTTTTATCCCTTTTTAATTCTTAATGGTGTTGATTATTGCTATTACCATTTTTCCCAGTTAGAATTTCTAAAGTTAGGAATAAATATTTTTGGTTTAATTATCTTTTTTATTGGCACAATATTGCGGATTGTTACCCTTTTAATAGCTCTGACAAATCCCTTAAAAGAGCTGCCCCAAAAAGTAATCTATAAAAAAATTAGCCAACCTCGATATTTAGCAACTTTAATTCAATTAATAAGTATTCCTTTTACTTTTTCTTCGGGTCTTGGTTTCCTTTTTTTACCTTTAGGAATTCTTATAATTTTTTATGAAGCAAGATATGAAAACAGAATAATAATAAAATATTACAAAGAGCCAAAGGTTTTCTTGTTAATTCCCAAATTAATTTAAAATTGGTAATAACAATAAGGACATTCTTTTGTTGGTTTGGGAATTAACCTTTCACAAAGCGGACATTTTTTAAATTCAATTTGGCAAGTCTTACAAAATATATTTTCTTCGGCTAATTCCTGATTACAAAAAGGACAATGGCAATCATTCTTTTCTTTCATTTTTCCCCTTCTTTTTTAAATAATCTTCAATTGCTTTGTGTAAGGCATCAGCACCCAAATTAGAACAGTGCATTTTATGGGGTGGTAAGCCACCGAGTTCCTTCGCAACCATTTCATTAGTTATCTTTAATGCTTCTTCAATTGTCTTACCCTTTGCCATTTCCGAAACCATACTGGCAACAGCGATTGCCGCACCACAGCCAAAGGTTTTATACTTCACATCTACCAGAATGTTATCTTTTATTTTAATATAAAAAGTCATCATATCGCCGCAAACCGGATTACCAACTTCGCCAATGCCATCAGCATCCGGAATTTCGCCAACATTCCGGGGATTTAAAAAGTGCTCCATTACTTTTTCTGAATACATTAATTCATTATAATAAAAAAATTAATAAAAGTCAAATTTAACAAAGTTTTTAAATTATTGACATTTTATAAATTTTATGTTATTCTTTATAATAGGAGGAAAAATGAAAATAAATATTACTTCTCGTCATTTTGAAATACCGGAAACTTTATTTTCTTTGGTTGAGAAAAAGAAGAAAAAGTTTGAAAAATTTACCGAGCTTATTCTTGATTTTACCCTTTCCCTCTCGAAGGATTCTAATTATTTTATTAGCGAAGGGAAAGTAAAATTGAAAACCGGAATAATTAATGCCAAGGTGCAAAATCCGGAATTGGGATTAGCGGTGAATGAGACATTAAATAAATTAATTAGTCAACTAAAAAAACATCACGAAAAATTGGTTGAAAAGAATGCAAAAAGAAGATGAGCGAAGTAATAACTAAGAAAATAAAAGTTACTGAACTATATTCCGAGAAGAAAGGGGATCTGAATTTAAAATTGATCACTGAGGACGGCATAGAAGAGCGGGAGATAGTTAGTGCTGATATTAATCGTCCGGGTTTGGCTTTAGCTGGTTATACTGAAATTTTTCTATCAGAAAGGATACAAATTATGGGAAGAACAGAGGTGGGATATTTAGTGACCTTAGAAAAAAGAAAGAGAGAAGAGGCAATTGAAAGAGTGATGAAATTCCAGCCGCCAGTTTTTATTTTTACTCACGAAAATGAAGTGGTAAAAGATTTTATCCCTTATAGTAAAAAATATAAAGTTCCGATTCTAAAAACTGATTTACATACTACTTATTTTATCCATCGGCTCACCTCTTATCTTGATTATAAATTAGCACCGGAAACTTATCTTCACGGTGATTTGGTCGATGTCTATGGAATTGGCTTATTAATTATTGGTGAATCAGGAATTGGTAAAAGTGAATGCGCCTTAGATTTAGTGGCAAGAGGACATCGTTTAGTGGCGGATGATTTAGTAAAAATTTTAAAAAGGGGAGAGGGAATTTTGATGGGCTACAGCGCAGCAAAGAGTCCCAAATTACAACATCATATTGAGATTAGGGGCGTAGGGATTGTGGACATTTATAGCCTTTTTGGCGTGCGGGCATTAAGAATTCAAAAAAGAATTGAAGTGGTTGTTGAATTGGTAAAATATAAAAAAGATAGCGATTATGAAAGATTGGGTTTAGAAGACCAATATACGGAAATTTTGGATGTGAAAATTCCTTTGGTAAGAATTCCGGTTATTCCGGGTAAAAACCTGGCTTTAGTTTGTGAAGTAATTGCCAAAAATCATCTTTCCAAAATTTTAGGTTATCATCCGGCGAAAACCTTTTACGAAGAGTTAAACAGGATATTATTAGGAAAACCGCAAGTTGACCAGTTTATAACCGACGATATTGAATGATGAGCGAAATTGGTACTGTTATCCTTACCCATAGTCAATTAGCTTTTGGTTATCAAAGGATATTAGAAAAAATGTTCGGAGTTTTAGAAGACACAATTTTTTTAACTAATGAAGGATTATCTTTTGAGGAACTGAAAAATAAATTAGCCGAGGAAATTAGAAGGTTGAATAAAAAAAATATAATAATTTTTACTGATATTATTCATGGCAGTTGTGCCCAAGCCGCGACAGAATTAAAAAAAGAAAACGAAAATATAAGATTGGTTTGTGGTTTTAATCTACCTTCCTTAATAAAATTTTTCGCCTATAAAGATAAAAAACCTTTGGAGGAGCTTTTAAAAGAAGTGATTGACTCGGGTAAAGAAGGGATAAAAGAGTTTTAAATTATGAAATATATTATTTATTTAGTATTTCCTTTTTTAATCTTTTCTTGGACAACGCCAATTAATATTTCCCAAAATCCATTAAATGATATAAATCCCCAGGTTTGTCGTCTCTGGAATCCTTTTTCTTACACTTGTGTTGTTTGGCAAAGGGAAGAAGGTAATTTATATAATATTTTTGCTCGTTTTTCTGTACAGGTAGGAGAATGGAGACCGGAGGTAAGAGTAACGGACGATTCAATTTATAGTAATGAAAATCCGGTTGTTACTTACGATGAGATAAGAGATAAAGTTTGGGTTGCTTGGCAAAAGAATTTAGATAATAATTGGGAAATTTTTGTAACTTCCGGTGAACCAAATAATGGTTTTTCTCCTCCCTATCGGTTAACAAACTCATCAAATAGAGATGATAAAAATCCGACTATTTTTTGTGTAAGAGATACCGTTTGGGTTATTTGGGAAAGTTGGGAAGATAGTTCTTTTATTCTAAGTAAATTTTATAATGGCGAAGAATGGTCTGACAGCATTATTATTGCGCAAGGCGGATTCTTTGCTGAACCAAAAATAACTATTAGATATAATCATCCAATCGTAATCTGGTATAAATGGTCAAGATGTTTTTCTCATATTTATTATAGTGAATATATTAATGGTAATTGGACACAACCAGCAGCAGTTTGTACCTCTGGGCATAATTATAATATTGAAATTAATAGCAATTCTCTTTTTTATCCTAGCGGAGTAATTATTGTTTGGTATAATAATGAGACACAAGATATTTTTAAAACGGCCTATGATACTTTTAACCTTCATTACAATATTACTAATGATACTGATATTGTAGATATTTATCCATCGATTTTAATTTTTGATGTTCCCGTTTTTAATCTAATGCCTTATATAATTGTTTGGCAGAGAGAAAATAAAATTTATTCCCATTTTTGGTATGCCTCTCAATTTACTCCGGTAGATACTACTTTTACCTGCGAAAAACCAACACTTACCGCAATGGGTTCAACCTGTATTTGGTGTGTTTATCAAAAAAATATTAATGGCAATTACGAAATCTTTGGCAGTTATGTTTATTACAGTAGTATAAAAGAAGATATAAATAAAAAGTCTTCTCTCCTTCCGAAAAAAATTATCCTTTCTAAAAAATCTTTTGCCTTTAAAAAATATAAAATCTATAATCCTTTAGGAAGGGAAGTGGAAAATTGTTCTTCCTTACCTTTGGGAGTTTATTTTATATTAAAATAAATTTGAAAAGGATTTTTTAATTTTACTTTTCGACCAAGAATATCAAAAGATTTTAGTTCTTTTTTGATTTTTATCTCTTCTTTGATACCAGAACTCTCTTGATATTTGATAATCAGAATATCTTGACTATCTGTGCCAATTACATAAATTTCATTATTTCTTATAATAATATCATTTCCTTCGCTAAAAAATCCGGCATTACCAGTAATCCGCCAGATTTCATTGCCTTCTTTGTCATATTTTACTGTTAAAAAGTCATTATTACTACCGATAGCATAGAGATAGTTTTGGTAATAGATAATTTTATTTCCATAGCCACCGTCAATAATTCTTTCCCAAACAAGTTGTCCAACGGTACTGAATTTATTGATAACAAAATAAGAATTGATAAAACCGGTAATATAAAAATTATTATTTTCATCAATTGCCATACTTTTTATCTCATCGTCAGTATAAGGTCTTCCATATCTTCTTTGGAAAAGCGTTCGGCTATTTTGGTCATATTTTAACAATACCCAATCTTCACCGGTTGCCGGATTATAATTATAACCACTTACCAAAATATTTTGAACGCTATCAATGCCAATAACCTTTCCCCATTCGTTGTAATCAGTTGTTGAGTAGATTTTTGACCAATAGAAATTACCTAAAGTATCGTACTTAATAGTTAAAACATCGCTACCGCTGATCGAAAAATCTACCGAGCCGGTAATAAAAATATTTCCTCTTTTTTCATAAATAATTCTCTCTCCCCAGTTGGCTAAACTGTTATTTTCGTAATGGTTGCGAAACCAAATTACTTCACCATTTTTATTTAATTTATAAGTACCGACATTCGTAAGATAAGAAAATTCCATTATTCCAGTAATATAAATATTATCAAATGCATCAATAATAATATCCTTAGCGTAATCATAACCGCTGCTGCCAAAAGTCCTTTGCCAACAGAGGTTACCTAAGGAATCATATTTTAAAATGAGATAATCCCAATTATTGTTATTAGAAAAAGTAGCACCAGCAATATATATTGAGTTTTCGTTATCAATTGTTATCCCGGAAACTCCTTCGTTTCCTTGCGTCTCAAATTTTCTTAACCATCGCAATTGACCATCCGGACTAATTTTAAATAAAATAATATCATAATTACCACTTTCATTTTCTGTTAAACCACAGGCAATGATTTCATAATTTTTATCAAAAGATATAAAATAACCAAAATCATTTCTGCCACCATTATAATTGTATCGCCAAACTTCATTCACTTGATTAAAAAGAAAAATAATAAGAAATATCATTTTTTATTATAAGAAAGATTTTTTGAAAAATCAATTGTTCTTGAAATTTAAAAAAAGAATTATCATAATTTATATTGAAATGAAAATTCTTTTAATTTTTCTTCTCTTTTTTAGTTGTAGTAGGAATTATTTAAAAGAAGCAAAAAGAAAGACAGTTTTAAATTATTATGAAGATTACTTTGTTATTGTTAATAATATTAATAATGAGAAAATAAAAAAATGGCATAATTATTTCATAAAAAATCCTAACTATCTAAAAGAACTATGCCAAAAATTTTTTTCTCTTCCTAAAGAAAGTAATTTTGAATTTAAATTTTTTGCCTATGATTCGTTAAATAAAAAATATTTACTACGCTATTTTGCCTTTAAACCCAATCCAATAGATATTGCTGGTTGGCAGGTAATTTTTATCTTTGATGAGAAAGGAGATTTAGATAAAGTTTATATCTCGGAAGTTCCGTTAGAAAAATGAAAAAAGATAAGAAAGGATATAAATTAGTTATGGGAGAAAAGAAAATTTCCTTTATTTTATTTGCAATGTTTCTATTATTAACAATTTTTGTTTATGACCCAAAGCCAGCTTTGGGCGGCGATAATATTCATTATCTTCTTTTAGCTCGTTCTTTAATAAGTTTTAAAGGTTATAAAGACTTATGGCATCCTGAAGAAAGACCTCATACTCAATATCCTTTTGGCTTTCCTTTATTGATTATTCCTTTTTTATTAATATTTGGTGAGAATTCATTATTTTTAAATTTTTTACCTTTACTTTTCTTTATTGGTTCTTTTTTCTTAATAAAAAAGATTTTTAAAGATAGTAAATGGTGCTTTCTTTTAATTGCCTTATTTTTCTTTTCTCCCTTAGTAATTGAAAATTCTCATGTTTTACTTTCTGAGCCACCTTTTATCTTCTTTTCCCTTTTAACTTTTTATCTCTTTATTTTATATGAAAGAAAGAAGGATTTTAAATTTTTTATTCTTTTTGTTATTTCTGCTATTTTTACTTTTTTTATTCGCACTGCTGGGATTAGCCTCCTTTTGGCAATTTTTCTTTATTTACTTATTAAAAAGAATTATAAATTTTTAATAATTACCTTAGCAGTATTTTTGATTACTTTTATCCCCTGGGAAAAAAGGAATAAAAAAGTAGAAGAAAAAAGCAGTTATTTGCAACAATTTTTACAGAAAAACCCTTATCAGCCAGAATTGGGAAATATCAATTTTTCTGAATATTTAAAGAGATTTTTGAATAATTTCTATCTTTACAATTTCGTTGTTATTCCTAAAATTTTTTATTTAAGTGAATTTCCGCCATTAACTTGGCAGATTTTAACAGGCATTTTAACAATCCTTTTAATAATTTTTGCCCTTTTTGCTTTTATAAAAAAGAAAAATCCTTTGGACATATTAATTTTTTATTATTTTATTTTCTCTTCATTAATTATCTTTTCTTGGCCAGAAATTTGGTCAAGCGAGAGATTTTTTTTCCCCTTCTTTATTTTCTTTCTTTATTTTATCTTAATAGGTAGCGAGAAATTTTTTGTAAAATATAAGCTCACTTTTATTACTTATCCTTTACTTTTTCTTATCTTTCTTTTCTATTTAATAAGAGATTTTCAAATGATAAAAGAAAATTTTCAAAACACCATAAGAAATTTTGCCGGTGAAAAATATGCCGGTTATCCACCGGATTGGCAGAATTATTTTAAAGCCTTAGAGTGGCTAAAAGATAATAGTGAAGAGAAGGCGATTGTGATTTCTCGCAAGCCGGAATTTACTTACTTTATATCAAAAAGGAAATCCCTTCTTTATAAATTTTCTTCTAATCCAGAAGAAGTTTTAAAAGAAATGTTGGAAAAGAAAGCGGACTATCTTTTATACGATAATTTTTATTGGACAGGTACTTCTCAAAGGTATCTTTTGCCGGTATTAAAGATTTATCCTCAGTATTTCCAGTTGATTTATAAAACTCCGCCGCCAGAGATGACCATTTTTAAAATTCAAAAATAATTTTATTGACTTTTAAAAAAATTTTGTTTATATTTATTCCAATCGGGGCGTGGCGCAGTGGTTTAGCGCACCAGCTTGGGGTGCTGGGGGTCGCTGGTTCAAATCCAGTCGCCCCGATATTTATTTATTAAAGTGAATAGATTATTAGAAATTAAAGATATATTTGTTAGTTACGGAAAAGAGGAGATATTAAAAGGCATTTCTCTTAATATTCAAGAAGGAGAAAAGGTTATCTTATTGGGACCCAATGGTTCTGGTAAAACAACATTAGTAAAAACAATTTTAGGATTGCTTAAAATTAAAAATGGTTCAATAAAAATTTTTGGTAAAGAAATTAAAAATATCCGTGCTGAAACAAGATTGGCAACAAACTATCCACCGGTCTATTCGTTATTCTCTATTAATCTGCGAGATCTTTTTGACCTTTATATTCACTTAAAGGGAGGAGATTTTGAATATGCCAAAACTCTTTTAGAAAATTTAGGATTAAAAGATGTAGGGAAGAAAAAACTTCACCAACTTTCCGCAGGCCAACAGATTCTTATTTGTAACATACTGGCAATAGCATCAAAACCCGATTTTTTAGTTTTGGATGAACCTTTTGAAAATGTCGATCCTGCCCGAAGAGAAAAAATTTTAAATCTAATTCTAAATTATAAATCTGCAGTTCTACTAATAACTCATCAGCTTCCCATTCTTGGATATTTTCCAAACTATTCGCTTTATTTCATCTTTGAAGGCAAACTGTACGGACCGCTACAGCCTTTGGAGAAAATATTAGAGACCTATATCCATTTAAAAGATGTAGAAAATCCTCTTTTGGTTATAGAAGTGGGTGGTAAGAAAATTTACTTAAGTGATAAAATTGGTGATTATAAATTAAAAGATTTTATGGATATAACTAGGATATACGAGATTTTGATATGAAAATATTTAAATATTACATTAAATCATTATTTCTTTCCAAAGAGACTTTTTTCTGGTCAATAATATTTGTGGTCTTTTGGCTTTTTATGGGTGCTTATCTTTTTAGTAAAGGAATGCCAAAAGATGTTATTGCTTTTTACGAAGTTAAAATTGGTTACACAGCTAGTTGGTATGGTGCCGCTGGCACATTTTCGCTTGCTGCGTTATGTGTAAGTTTATGTTATTATTTTCTTTTCATTACATCAAGTTTACCCTATATAGTTAAGTATGGTAAAATCTCTACGATTTCTTTTTTCTCACAAATTATTTTGGGAACCTTTCTTTATTCGTCTTTTCTTGCTGCAATATTAATAATTTGTACCTACGGAATTTTTAGTCATGCTTTTTCTTATAATCTTTTGCCGGCAAACCCATTGCTTGCCTTTTTAATAATAGGAATAAGCGGAATTTTTTACTATTTGCTGGCGGCGACGATTATTTTTATTCTTATACTTATAAAAAAGGTTAAATCTGTCCGATTAGTTTCATTTTTCCCAATGATGATAAATTTTGCTTTGGTTTATTTTCAAATTTTTGGAGTTGCCAATCAAGTTATAGTATATGCTTCGCCCTTCAATAATATATATACCTTAACCGCTTATGCTTATTTTGGTAAACCGATACCATTGAAATGGGGTGAACTTCTCACTAAAGAATCAATTTTGATTCATCCTCGCTATTCAATGATAATACTTTTGATATGGATAATAATTCTTTTCGTCATTGACATATATTTAATGAGAAGTGTCAAAGAAATACCTATTGAAGAGATGCGCGAATTATAAAATGGAGAAACCAATTTTGTAAAATCAGTTTTATTTTTCTTCTTTTATTTTTTTCTGCCAGTTAAGGACTATTTGGAAGACTTCCAAAGGAGAGAGTTCATTAAGATTTAATTTTTTAAGTTCTTCTAAAATTGGATGTTCAACAGGATAGAATAATGTTAATTGTAAGGGATTTTTATCTTTTAAACCTTTGAGGCTTACTTCTTCGCCATTTTCTAAGTATTTTAATACTTCTCTTGCCCTTTCAATTACTTCCTTGGGAAGACCAGCCAGTTTTGCGACATCTATTCCATAACTGCGCGAACTGGCGCCTTCTACTAATTTTCTTAAAAAAATAATTTCATCGCCCTTTTCTTTTACTAAAAAGGTGTAATTTTTTACTCTTGGTAAATAACGGGCAATATCAGTAAGTTCATGGAAATGGGTAGCAAAAATTGTTTTTGGACGAATTTTGGGATGAGAATGAAGATATTCAGTAGTTGCCCAGGCAATTGCCAATCCATCGTAAGTAGCAGTTCCCCGACCAACTTCGTCTAAGATTACTAAACTTCTCTCGGTAGCATTGTTTAGAATATTAGCGGTCTCTTGCATTTCAGCAAGAAATGTTGAAACGCCTCTCGAAAGGTCATCAGAAGCACCGATTCTTGTGAAAATCTTATCTACCACACCAATTTTACAATAACTTGCCGGGACAAAAGAACCCATTTGGGCAAGGATAACAATTAAAGCAACCTGCCTTAAATAAGTAGATTTTCCCGACATATTCGGTCCGGTAATTAATAAGATTTGATTAGTGGTATTGTTTAGATAAGTATCATTAGGTATAAAACTTTCGCCAAGTAACTCTTCCACTACTGGATGTCGGCCATCTTTGATAATAATTTCGTCACCATTATCAATAATTGGTTTTACATAATTTTTTTCTCTTGCTACCTTTGCCAAGGAAAGATAAACGTCAGTTTCCGCAACTATCTTGGCAAATTCAAATACCTCTTTTATTTGTTTGCTTACCTCCTTTCGTAAATTAATAAAAATTTCGTATTCCAATGCCTTAATTTTTTCATCAGCAGTTAAAATTTTTGTTTCGTATTCCTTCAATTCCGGTGTGATAAACCTTTCGGCATTAGATAAGGTCTGTTTTCGGATATAATCTTTGGGCACATATTTCACATAAGATTTTGTCACTTCAATATAATAGCCAAAAACTGAGTTGTACCCAATCCTTAAAGTCGGAATACCGGTTCTTTTTTTCTCTTTTTCTTCAATTTTTAAAATATAATCTTTGGCATTTTGGGAGATTGTCCGCAGTTCATCTAAAAGTTCGGAAACTCCTTTTTTAATAATTTCGCCTTCGGTAATTGTTAAAGGTGGATCTTCAATAACTGTCTTTTCGATTCTTTCAATTAAATTATTAAAATCAGCAATTTTTTCTCCTAAATTTCTAAGTCTTTCATTATCGTTATTGATTAATAACTCTTTTAATGGGAAAGAAATTTTTAGCCACTCTTTTAAATTTATCAAATCTCGCGCATTGGCTCTTTCAGTTGCTATTCGGGAAGCAATTCTTTCAATATCACCAATCTTTTCTAAATTATTTTCTAATTCTTTCATTAGAGAATAAGAAGAATAGACCTTTTCTACTGCTGAGAGCCGGTGAAAAATTTCATTAATATCTAATAAAGGATATAAAAGCCATCTTCTTAAAAGTCTTCCTCCTTGTGGTGTTAAGGTTTTATCAATAACCGAGAGTAAAGAACCTTCTATGCTATTATCACTAATTCTTTCCAATAATTCTAAATTTCTTCTTGTTGGTTTATCTAAAACTAAATAATTATTTAACTCTTGATAAGTTATTTTAGAAATATTATTTAAAGCACCTTTTTGGGTTTCTTCTAAATAATAAAGGCAGGCACCAGCAGCACTGATAATTTCTAAAAGGTTTTCAATACCAAAACCTACTAAATTAGCAACATCAAAGAATTTCTTTAATTTCTCATAGGCAAAATCATAAGAGAAATAATAAGAATCCAAGGGGGTTAAACAAAAATCTTTTTTTATTAAATCTTCAATCTCTTTTTTATCTTGGGGATAAATAATTTCTTTCGGGTCAATTTTTAAAAGTTCTTCTTTTATCTCTTCTTTTTTTATTAAGCTGACATAAAAATCACCAGTAGAGATATCGCAATAAGCAATACCGCAATTTTCTTCTAAATAAATCGAAAGAAGAAAATGGTTTTTTTTCTCTTCTAATAGCGAAGGTCGGGAAATGGCACCGGGAGTTATTACTTCAACTACTTCTCTTTTAATAATCTTTTGAGAAGTTTCCGGAATCTCTAACTGTTCACAGATGGCTACTTTATAGCCGGCTTTTATTAGTTTCGCAAGATAATTATCCAGTGATTTATAAGGAATTCCAGCCAAAGGGATTTTTTCACTCTTTCCATAGGCACGAGAAGTAAGAGTAAGACTTAAGACTTTGGAAGCAATTTTCGCATCTTCATAAAACATCTCATAAAAATCACCCAAACGAAAAAGCAGAATAGCATCTTGATGCTTTCTTTTAATTTGATGATATTGGGCTAAAAGGGGAGTTAAACTTTCTTTATCCTTTGACATTCCATTGCCAACATTCAAAACAGACAGCCGTAGGTTCCTTCAATTCCTTTTGACAATAAGGACAGTTAATTTTTTCTTTATTTTTAATAATTTCTATATAACTACCAAGATTCTTATAAGCCTCTTCCAAATCATTTAGTTTTAAATACGCCTTGGCTAAAAGAAGATAAATTTCCGGTATTCTATCTTTTTCCTTTTCTAAAATATTAATCGCTTCTTTTAGATTTTCCATCTTTTCATAAAATTCCAAGATTTCCCAATAGTATTCTTTTTCTTTTGTTTCCCTGCCAAATTCTTTATAAATATTTACCAATTCCTCATAACGGCCTAAAGAGAATAAGGCATTGGCTAATTTGTCTTTAATAAGAAAAAGTTTTTGTGGATAATTTCTTAAAAGTTTTAACCAATAAGAAATTGCCTCTTCGTATTCTTTTTCATTTTCATAATAATTTCCTGAATATAATAAACCATAAAAAGATTTCTCATCATATTTTAAAGATTTTTCTAAATATTCCTTGGCTTCTTTTTTATCTTTTATAAAAAGATTTTTTCCTAATTCGGCATAAAAAGTGGCAAGTTGATTTTTATCAAACAGGTTTCCGTATTTATTTAAAAATTCAACCGCTTGGGAATAATTTTCTGTTTTTAGATATAATGTAAAAAGTAGGGAGGCACTCTCCTTATCTTTCCAACCGCTTTTTATTATCTCTTCTAATATACTAATTGCCTTAAAATATCTGCCATCTTTTGCTAAGAAATAAGCGAGTTTTTTGAAAATAATTAGCTCCTTATCTTTTGGTAGATTTCTGCGTAGCGATAATAATTCATTTATCTTTTTTGCCTTTTCTATATCTCCTTTTTCTTGATACCAATCGATTAAATAAAGATAGCCATCAATAAATTCACTATTAGTTTTTACCAGTTCCTCCATTTTCTTAATTGCCTCTTCCTTTTTTCCTGCTACATAAGAAATCAAACTTTCGGTAAAAAGGGTAGGAAAGAATTTTGGTTTTTTAATTAGGCTAATAATAATTGAATAGAGAGCAACAAAAAGCACAAAGATTATAAAAATTATTAAAATAGTCATTTCTCTTCTCCTTTTTCAACTAAAAAATAGTTTCTTAAATCACTTAATTCCGCAAGCAAAGCCTCTTTTTCCTTTTTCAATTTTCTAATTTCGGTTTTTGATTTTATTTCACTAATAATTGCGAAAATTCCGACAGTTAATAATCCAAAAAGATAGGCAATAAGAATAATACTGGCTAAAGGAACCTTTGAGAACTCATCAAAAAATACCTTTATTTTTTCTACCGGTTCCAAGTTTTGTAAAGTAATGGTTATTAATAGAAAACAAATGAAAAAAACCAAAATAATTCTTAAAATATTCATAAATCCTCCTTTAAATCTTTAACCATTCTTTCTTATTTACTTTAAATAATTTTTCAAAAAAGTCAATTATTAAATTATTTAATAACTTTGCCAATTGGTGTCCAACCATCAATTTTGATAATTTTTATAATATATTCTTTACCAATTGATAATTTCTCTTTCATAATTGCTAATTTATTATTTGGTAATCTTCCTAATGATTCGTTATTCTGATTTTTGATTATTATAATTGGATAATTATTACCTATCATTTTTTCATTTTTTCTCTTGGTAATTTCATTTTGTAAATTGATTAATTTTTCTAATCTCTCTTGTTTAACTTCTTCACTTATTTTGGGAAAAATATTTCGAGCTTGGGTATAAGGTCTTTCGGAATATTTAAACATATAGGCAAAATCAAACTCAATCTTTTTTACCATATCTAAAGTTTCTTCGTAATCTTCTTCGGTTTCCGTCGGAAAACCAACAATTAAATCAGTAGTAACACTTACATCGGGCACAAGTTCTTTTAGATATTTAATCTTCTCAAAATACTCTTCTTGGGTATATTTTCGGTTCATTAATTTTAAAATCCGATTAGAACCTGATTGAAGGGGTAAGTGGAGTTCTTTAAATAATTTTCCTGCGTTCATTAACTGGGCAATTTTTTCAATTAACTCAAAGGATAAATCTTTCGGATGGGAAGTTAAAAAATGGAGATATCTTAAATTAGGGAATTTTTCAATTATGGTGGTTAAAAGATAAGAGAAATCTAATATTTTGCCATTTTCTTTATCTTTATAGCCAAGGACATTTTGTCCTAAAAGAGTTATTAATATTTTCCCATTTGATAATAGAAAATCTATTTCTTGAAGAATAGAGGAAATTGGTCTGGATCTTTCCCTTCCTCGGACATAAGGAACAATACAATAGGAACAAAAATTATCGCAGCCACGCATAATAGTAACAAAACCTTCTATTCCTTCTTGATTAATTTCTGGTAAAATATCGCAGTAGGTTTCCTTTTCTTCTTCAATAATGGTGATTGGTTTATTTTCATAATTTTTAAATTTCTCTTCAATTATTTCTGGTAATTTCCGATAGGCATCCGGACCTAAAAGGAAATCAATGGAATTCTCTTTTATAAAGCCAGCGGTTATTTTCTCTTTTAAACTCCTTGCCATACAGCCTAATATTCCAATTAAACACTTCTTCCTTTTCTTTAAAGAACTTAAAGAAAGAATTTGACCTAATGCCCTTTTTTCCGCGTGTTCTCTTACCACACAGGTAAGTATTAAAATTATATCCGCCTCTTTAAGATTTTCGGTTTTTTTAAAGCCGGCATCCTCTAAAATTCTACTTACCACCGAACTATCGGATAAATTCATTTGGCAGCCGTAAGTTTTGATGAAATATTTTCTCATTTTTCTTTTGATTCTTTTTCAATCTCTTTCAATAACTCTTTATCTTCTTCGGTTAAATTAGCAGTTTTTAATAAGTCTGGTCGGTTTTTCAAAGTATTTAAAAGAGATGATTTTCTTCGCCATTTCCTTATTAATTCGTGATTACCGGAAAGCAAAACTTCCGGAACTTTGTAACCCATAAAATCTTGGGGACGGGTATAATAAGTGGCATCTAACAAACCGGAGACAAAAGAATCGGTTTCAATTGATTCGTAATCGCCAACTACTCCTTCAATCAATCTTACTATTGCCTCTAAGATTACCGCGCAGGCTGCTTCGCCACCAGAGATAATATAATCACCAATAGAAATCTCCATATCACAAAGATATTCACTTACTCTGCCATCAACACCTTTGTAACGTCCGCAGATAAAAATTAAATGGGGTAATTTAGATAACTCAAAAGCCATCTTTTGATTAAAAACCTTTCCTTGGGGAGAAAGTAAAATTACCTTAGAATCTTTTTCTTTTACAGAATTTACTGCTCTAAATATTGGTTCGGGTTTCATAATCATTCCTGCTCCGCCGCCATAAGGGTAATCATCTACTTGCCGATAAGGGTCATCAGTAAAATCCCTTAAATTCAAAATCTTTAAATCTAATAAACTTTTATTTTGGGCAATTTTTATTACGCCGGTATTAATTATTCCTTGGAAATATTCAGGAAAAATTGTTATTATATGAACTTTCACATTGGTGTTTCCCCGAGACGGTAAATATATTAAGAATGTAGTTATTCCAGAATTTCCAACTGGGCTCTCTTTCCTTGTTTCATTGCGGCGGCTGCTAAGAGCTGTCTCAGGGCTTTTGCTGTTCTTCCCTCTTTACCAATAATTTTTCCTAAATCGCCCTGACCCACACGAAGTTCAAAAACAACGGTTCTTTCACCAGCGATCTCTTTAAGTTGAACTTGGTCTGGATTATCAACGATTGATTTAGTTATGTTTTCAAGAAGTTCTTTAAGCGACATCATGGTTACCTCCTTTTAAAGGTTGGTTTAAGTTTGTTTCTTTTTCTACTTTTGATAGCAATCGTTTTACTATCTCAGTAGGTTGGGCTCCACAGGAGAGCCAGTAGGAAACCCTTTCTTTGTTAATTTCTAAAAGTTCATTTTTTGGATTATAATAACCAACACACTCAATATATTTACCATCTCGGGGATTTCTTGAATCAGTAACAACAATACGATAATGGGGAATATCTTTTCTCCCCATCCTTGTTAATCTTATTCTTACCATGAGTTATATATAATAATAACAAAAATTTATCCATTAGTCAATAAATTTGATTTTGTTGGGTTTTATTACCAGAAATTTTTCTTATCTTTCAATAAATTCTACTTCCCAATCTCTTACCTTTAAATTCTCTTTTTCTAA
>JBDRVN010000032.1:0-20681 GCA_039801885.1 Caldifarciminota bacterium | reverse complement strand
GCTTCTTAAAAAATATGAATATACTTGTGGTCTTTTAGAAGGGTTTAATACGAGAATCCGTTTTATCATAAGGGGAATACCAAGCGCATTAGAAACTTATCAGCCTGAGGAGATTCCTGATATTCCCAGTGGCAAAATTTCTGCTTCAAAAAAATATGAAGAAGAAATTGTTAACCGAATAAAGAATATCGTTAAAAAAGCCGAGGAATTAAAATAAAATTAAAGAGTGCTCATTAAAGACCCAACCTTATATCAATTTATTTTTCTTTTTCGTTGGCATTCATTGGAAAAAAAAGAGGAATTTGAATGGCATAAAGAAGCAATCAGAAATTTCTTTTTAGAATCTTGGGAAAAAGTAAGTCCGGAAGAACTGTTTCCCGAGGCAGAGGTAGATAAATTTTTAAACGAAACAGAGAATTTTCTTTTTGCCCATGAAAAAATAGAAAATTTATTTAAGGATATTCGGATATTGAATTCGGGAGTAAAAAGCGGCGATCAACCAAATTTAAAATTAGAATTGGAAATTCGTGCTTACGATGATGCTGTCCGAATAGAAATTAGTTATCTTTTAGAAGGAGAATATTCAACCAATTCTTTTTTAATACTTAAAAACGAACTTTTAGATACAGGTAAATTGAAGAAAGAGCCGAGTGGTCGTCACGTTTATATTGGTGAAACCTATTATCCAGCAGTCCAAATTGAAAAATGCGAAGAGCAAGAAGCAAGAAAAATTGCCTCAGAAATTATGAAATATCTTAGTTATCCAGAAGACGAATTTAATATTCTGAAATTTAATTGGGGATATTTAGCCATCAACCAAAGTGAGAAAGAGAACCCGATAATTCTTTATTGGGATGAGAATGAAAATAAATGGTTGATAGCTAAACTTGTCCATAAGATTTTTCCTTTTCTTTTCTTAAACCGTTACAAATTCTTTTATATTCTAAAATCTTATTTTGACTTACAAGATAAACTTAATAGAGAAGAGCGGGAGATAAATGATTTATGTATTCGGGCTTTAAAAGAGGTGGAACTAAAAAGAAATGAAAAAGATATTAATATTTTAAAAAGGATGGAAGCAAGTACTGTAGAATTAAGCCAAGTTCTTACCGGTTATGTTCAAAATCTTGCTATCCTTAAAGGATATATAAAAGAGATTGAAGTTTTATTAGAAGGAATAGAGAAACTTTTAGGAGAAAGTTCTTTGCGTGAGAAAAATAACTCTTTAGTTGATTTTTGGACGAAAGATATAAAATCTACCAAAGAACAATTAAATATGAATTTAAATTTCTATTGGCTGACAAAAGAAACCGGCGATTCTACATTAGATTTTCTCTATAAAATAGCCGAAATAAGAGATAGTCAATGGGATAGATTTACTAATTTCTTAGTTGGAATTCTTTCCGCTTGGGCAATCCTTGATGTATTTGAAGCTAACTTATCTTGGTGGATAAGAATTATTCTATTGTTTATACTTGCTCCTGCTTTCTATTTTCTTTTGCCAAAACTTCGTATCTGGTTAAAAATGTAGGTATTATCAATATCATAATTTTACTCTATTTTAACTCCAAAATTATCTTTTATAACTTTACCAATAATTTTTGCTTCTTTTATTTTTCCTATAATCTTGCTATCTTTTTCAACAATTAAAACTATGCCCATTCCCATATTAAAAACTTTATACATCTCTTCTTCGGGAATATTTCCATATTTTTGGATAATTTTAAATATCTTGGGAAATTCCCAAGTTTTTTTGTAAATTATGCAGGAAAGACCTTTTGGTAAAATCCTTTTTATGTTTTCATAAAATCCACCACCAGTAATATGGGCAATTCCTTTTATCTCTTTTAGATAGGGAAAAATTTCTTTTAAATAACTTTTATGAGGAATTAATAATTCATCGCCAAGTTTTCTTTTTAAGCCTTTTATTTTTATATTAAATTTTTTAAATATTTTTCTAACTAATGAATAACCATTGGTATGGAGCCCAGAAGAGGGAAGACCTAAAATTATATCTCCTTCTTTTATTTTTTTGCCGTCAATAATATCTTCTTTCTCACACACACCGATAATAAAACCAACCAAATCATAAACATCTTTTGGATAGAAATCAGGCATCTGGGCAAGTTCACCACCTACTAATGCTAAGTTATTATATTTACACGCCCTTCTTATTCCAATTATCACTTCTTTAATAACTCTTTCCTCAATTTTACTAAAGGCAATATAATCTAAGAAGAATAATGGTTTAGCACCGATTGTTAGAATATCATTCACACAATGATTAACAATATCTTCACCAATTCCTTTATGTTTATTCATTTGGCAAGCAATTAAAATTTTTGTACCTACTCCATCAACACTGCCAACAAGAACTGGATTTTTATAATTTTTTAATTCAAAAAGGGAGCCAAAAAGACCGATATCCGATAAGACAAAAGGAGTTTTTGTTTTTCTTGCTTCTTTTTTTATAAATTTTTTTATTAGAGATAATCGATCAATATCAACACCGGCTTGTTTATATAACATTAGCAGTTATTTTGTTGGTTATCGTTTTCAAAAATTTGATAAGTTTATTATAATCCCAGGTGTTGATAACATCTTCTTTTTCTAACCATCCTCTTCTTGCAATACCGACGCCAAATCGCATCCATTCTAAATCTTTAACGGCGTGAGCATCGGTATTTATAGCAATTTTTATTCCCATTGATTTTGCTTTTCTTAAATGTAATTCGTCTAAATCAAGTCTATCTGGATAGGCATTAAGTTCTAAAACTTTATTATATTTTTGAGCATATTTTAAAACCTCTTCAATATCTACCTCATATCCTTCTCTTTTAGAAATTAATCTTCCTTGGGGATGGGCAATGATATGGACATAGGGATTTTTAATTGCTTCAATTAATCTTTCGGTAACCTTCTTTTTAAACCCTTGATGAATAGCAGCAACAACAATATCGCATTCTTTTAATATTTCATCAGAAAAATCTAAGCCGCCATCCGGTAAAATATCTACTTCAATTCCTTTTAAGATTTTTATATCTTTATATTTTTTAGAAAATTTATCTATCTCTTCCCATTCTTTTCTTAGTCTTTCTTCATCTAAACCATGAGCATATTTAGCAAATTTAGAATGGTCAGTTATCGCAATATATTGATAACCAATTTTTCGGCAGGCATTAATCATTGTCTCTAATTCGTCTAAACCATCAGAATAAGTTGTATGTATTTGGAAGTCTCCTTTTATATCTTTTAATTCAATTAATTTTGGCAATTCACCCTTTTGGGCTGCTTCAATTTCGCCGCGGTCTTCTCTTAATTCCGGCGGAATCCAAACTAAACCAATTGCTTTATATACCTCTTCTTCGGTTCTACCAGCAATCATTTTATCTCTTTTAAAGACACCGTATTCAGAAATTTTTAACCCTTTATCTTTGGCGATACTTCTTAGTTTAATATTATGGGCTTTTGAACCGGTAAAATATTGTAGGGCAGCACCATAGGATTCTTCCGGTACAATTCTTATATCTACCTGTCTTGCTTCTTTACCTTCACCAATCATTACTGATGCCTTTGTTTCGCCAGCAGCAAGAATTCTTGATACTTTTGGATACTTAGTAAAATATTCAATTATTTCTTCTCTATCTTTATCGTCACAGGTGACAAGAATATCAATATCACCAATTGTCTCTTTCCATCTTCTTAAAGAGCCTGATGGGCAAACTTCTTTTACTTTTTTATTTCTCTTTAAATATTCCACAACATTTTCGGCAATTTCTAAGGCGGTATCAATTGGTATTCTTGCTTGTGATTGTTCATATAACTCAATACCTTTTTTAATATTTTCAACCTTTTTCTCACCCATTCTAAATAATTTTGCCAATGAGCCATTTTCAATCACTCTTTTTAGGTCTTCTAAATTTTTCACACCAAGTTCTTTGTGTGCTAAAGCCAATGTTTTTGGACCAAGATTTTGAATTGATAGAAGTTCTAATAATCCTTCAGGAATTCCTTCTAAGGCTTCTTCATATTTTTTCATTTTACCGGTTTCCAAATATTCTTTTATCTTTTTTTCAATCCCTTCACCAATTCCTGGTATTGAACGCAATTTCCCTTTTTTATAAAGTTCTTCAATATCTTCGGTTAATTCTTCCAATACCCTTGCTGCTTTCCGGTAGGCAATAACTTTGAATTGTAACTCACCCTTATATTCTAAAGCATCAGCAATGGTGTCAAAAATTCTTGCCAGTTCTTTATTTTTGCTCATAACATTCCCAATTATTATTTGGCAATTTAGTTATCTTATAATATTTTTGATTACAAAAACATAAAAAAATAGTCTTTCTTTCTCGGGTTTTAAAATCTTCCACAATCTCTTTATATAAAATTTTTTCAATGAGAAATTCTTTGCCATCAATTAAAATTGCCCTTGGTCTTTCTTCTCCTTTATAACCAGAATAAATTTTTACTTCCAGCATTAATTTGTTTATCTGATGATAAGGATTTTTCTGGCATCCTTTCTATTCTTGGAGATGATAAAATAAATACCGGGTTTTACTTTTTCTTTATTTAATTTTTTCCCTAAGGAATTAAAGATTGAATAATCTTTTTCTAAATAAATTAACTCTTTTTTGAAATAGATTGTTTTTATATTTTTACTAATAAAAATTGGCTTAAATTTATTTTCTTCAATTCCTGTTGGTTTTTCTCGATAAGAATAAAAGAGGGTTGTTTTATTTCCAAGAATAAAGAAGAAGGTTTGAAAATCAGGAACATAAACCATTGAACTTCCTTTTGTTTTATTTATTGGTAATGAGTCGATGAGATACCAACTATCTCCTTGGGTATATTGCCAGAATTGGGCAGTCCCGCCTTTTAGACAATAAATTTTACCATCTTTATAAGCAAGGGCAGTGCCGTTTTTTGGTCTTTTCTTTTTGCTACTATTTGGTGGTGTTTCGGGAAGAGAGGATAATTGGACAAAAGAATCGGTAAAGATATTATATTTATAAAAATCACCATATTTTCCTTTTAAAATATAAATATTATATCTACCATCATAGGCTAAACAACTTCCTTCATCCATTGGTTTACCACTAGGATTTGTTGGAATATTATTTCTTTTTATCCAAGTATCCCGTTCAATATGATAGGAATATAAATTATTGGTCTTGGAACCGTAAAGGAGATAGATAAAACTGGAATCTAATTTTTTCACATAAACCATATCGCAACCACTTTTTAATTTTGCCTCTTTTTGCGAAGGATGTTTAAAGCCATAAGGAACATCCTTTTTTCTTTCCCATTTTCTTTGGGAAATATCATATCGCCAGAATTCCAAAGTATTACCACCTTTGATGAGATAAATATAATTAGAGTTATCGCTTACTAAGGCGCACCCTTTTTTTACTTTCTTTTTCTTTTCTCCACCGGGAACAGTTTCTAATTTTTGCCAGTTATCACTTAAAATATCATAAAGAATAAAATTATTGGTTTTACTACCAGTTATCGCATAAATAAATCTCGGAGGTAAATAAACCATATCGCTTCCATCTTTAATCGGTTTCTCAGCAATCAAATCCTTTCTTTTTTTCCATCCCGGTTCAGGAAGACTGTAAGTAAAAATTGTATCGCAATAGACAATTATTGGATTACGGTCATTTGTTATAAGCGAACAGATTACCGGATGGATGCCAGAGGTTAAAGTAATATTTTCAAAAATAACTGTATCATAAGCAGGATAATAAGTAGCGGAAGATAGATGACCACTTCTTCGAAAGGTATTTTCACCGATTTTAATTGTTAAAAGATAATCTCGGGAGAAGAAGGAATCATTTCTCGTGATAACTTTTAGATTAAAAGGCACCTCGGCAAAAATTGTTTCCGGTGTAATTTTTTCAATATAAAAATAATAAGGAGTAAAAGTATCAATAAGATTGATAGTATCTTTAATTTTATTAGAAATTGTCCAGATATAAGGTCCAAAATAATTAGTATCCCAAACAGTTGTTAATGTTTGACATTTTAAAAAATCTCCTTCCCTTCGCCAAACTTTAATTACTAAAGTATCATAAGGTTGAATTTCTAATGACTTTAGATTTAAAGCATAATAGTTCCAAAGATTACCTTGTTGCGGAGTTAATTGGCAAGAATCAATTATAAACTTGTTATTCCTTTTTAAATAGGCTTTCATATAAGCAATTGGTGATAAGGGTTCGTAAGGCAGAATATTAGAGACAATAAAAGTTACCGCATTGGGATAGATATCAAATATTAAATTACTTTCAGTTTTTCTAAAATTTTTAATCCGAAAACTTAATGTTTCCTGAAAATTAGAAAGAATGCCAATTGTCTCTCCTAAAACATCGGCAAAAAATTGATATCGGGCAAAACCATTACCTAATCTAAAAATTTCCGCATAAATTGTGTCAGGAGTATTTTGGGTATATACTTTGATTGTTTCGATTTCTACCTCTGGTTCAATACGCACAAAACCAATCATCAATTGAGAAAAAGCAAAAGGAGCAATAAATAAAATAATTAAATATCTCATTTAATTAATTATGAATATATTTTTTTAAAAAATCAATATTAAAATTAGGTAATTTTGTATTGATAAACCCGATATTTTTTATAAAGTTTAACTCCCCAGGTTTCTATTGGCCTAATTATTTCAATATTATCCTCTAAAATCCAAGATACTTCTCCCCATTCATAACCAAGTTTTTTACCACCTAAAAAGGTTTCGTAGTAAAGTAAGGCATCAACTCCGATTTTTCTATATTTCTTTTTTACTCCCAATGCCCAAAGTCGGCCACTTTTAATTTTTCTTTGGTAATATAAAAATTTAAAAATACCGAGGGGAAAAAGTTTACCATTGAGATGAATTAAAACTTCATTATAATTAGGTAGAGCAATGCTTATTCCGGCTGGTTCACCATCTATTTCAACGATGGGAATTATTTCACTTTTGGCAATCGGTTTCAATTTCTTTCCTAAATAATTGATTTCTTCATCAGTTAGGGGAGTAAAATCCCAATTTTCTTGCCAGGCATCATTGTATATTTCTTTTATCTTTCTTAATTCCACATCTAATATTTTTAAGTTTACATTTCTCACTTGAAATCTTTCTTTCTTTTTTAATTTTTCAATTAGGTTGGCAATTTTTTGAGGCACAAATTGGTCTAAATTAATATAATAAGCATATAAATCTTTTGCTTTTTCCATTCCATATCTTTCAGCAAATTCTAAATAATAAGGAGGGTTGTAAGACATTTTTATCACCGGTGGCGAATCAAAACCTTCGTAAAGAAAAGCGCATTCATCGTTTAAAGCCGGATTGGCTGGACCAACCATCAGTTCCATTCCTTTTGATTTTAACCATTCTTTGACAGTGTCAAATAAGGCACAGGCTACCTCAAAGTTATTTACTACTTCAAAGAAACCAAAAAAACCAACATTTTTTTTATGATGATTGATATAATTATAATCAATAATACCGGCAATTCTACCAACTATCTCATTTTTAAAATAGGCTAAAAAAAGTTCAATATCAGCATGGCGGAAATAGGGATTTTTATTTTTAGAGACAGTTTCTTTCACATCACTAATAAGAGGCGGAACAAAATTCTTATCACCTTGGTAAATTTTAAAAGGTAATTTTGCAAATAAATCTAAATCATTTTTATTTTTAACCTTTTCAATTTTTATTAACTCTCTCATAAGTATTTTATCAATTTTTTAAATACTTCTAAGGCAAAGTCAATATCTTCTTCGGTATGGATTGCCATATAACTGGTTCTAATTAGCGAACGGTTAGGCGGAACTGCCGGTGGAATAACGGGATTGGCGAATATTTGATTCTCAAATAAGAGATGCCAGAATTTTAAGGTTTTCATATCTTCACCAATGATTATGGGAATTATTGGTGTTACACTTTCACCCGTATTATAACCAAGTTTTTTTAAACCTTCGCGCATTTTTTCGGTAATTTTCCAAAGGTGTTTTCTTCTTTTTGGTTCGTTTTGGATTATTTCTAAAGCCTTGGCGGCAGCCGCTACCGATGCTGGTGGCAAGGCTGCGGAAAAGATAAGAGAGCGGGCATTATGGCGAATATAACTAATTACTTTCTTCTCACCAACAACAAATCCACCAATTGTGGCAAAAGATTTGGAAAAGGTGCCCATTATTAAGTCAATCTTATTTTCTAAACCAAAATATTCAACAGTACCGCGACCATTTTCACCCATCACACCTACTGCGTGGGCTTCGTCAACCAAAATTCGGGCATTATATTTCTCTGCTAAATCAGTAATTTCTGGTAGATTACAAAGATCGCCTTCCATACTAAAAACGCCATCAACCACAATAAGTTTTCCAGAATTTTTGGGAAGGGATTTTAAAATTCTTTCTAAACTTGCCATATTATTATGGGGAAATCTTTTCACATTACCAAAAGATAATTTACAGCCGTCGATAATAGAAGCATGGTCAAGTTTATCCGTAATCACATAATCGTTTTTACTTACCAAGGAAGAAATGATGCCCAAATTAGTTTGGTAACCAGTAGAAAAAACAATACAATCGTCGCGATTAAAGAATCTTGCCAACTTTTCTTCTAATTCTAAATGTAAATCTAAGGTACCATTTAAAAATCTTGAACCAGTGCAACCGGTTCCGTATTTTTTTACTGCTTCAATTGCTGCTTCTTTTAATCTTGGGTCATTAGTTAATCCTAAATAATTATTAGAACCAAGCATTAAATATTTTTTACCATTAATTATTACCCAATTATTAGTTTCTGATTCAATTGGTGTGAAATAAGGGTAATAACCTTTGGTTATTGCCTCTTCTACTTTTTTATAATAAATTTCACATTTAGCAAATAAATCCATAGTTTAATAAGCCCGGGCGTAATAAATTATCAATTTAGTTTTTTTGCCACAAACAATACATTTTCCTTCTTTTTTTTCAAAAGGTATACAACGGGGAGTAGTTTTTGTTTCATTTTTAATTTTTTCTTCACATTCCTTTTTTCCGCACCAAGAGATTTTTGCCATCCCTTTTCTTTCTAATATTTCCTTTTTCATTTTCTCCAATTCTTCATAAAAAAAGATTCTTTCTTTAAGAAAATTTTCGGCTTTTAAATAAAGATTTCTTTGGGTTTTATCTAAAGTAATTTTTAAATTTTCTTTTAAATTATTCCATTTTATATTTTCTTTAATTTGATAATCACGACTAATTACTTTTACTTCTTCTTTTTCCAATTCCCTTTTGCCCATTTCTATTCGTAAGGGAACTCCTCTTAATTCCCATTCATTAAATTTCCAGCCCGGGGTATATTCTTTCCGGTCGTCAAAATAAACTCTAAAATCCTTTTTTAATTCTTCTTTTAAAATATTACATTTTTCAAGAATTTTCTCATCCTCTTTGCCATAAAGAATGGGAATAATAACAATTTGAATTGGTGCGATTCTCGGAGGCAAAATAAGACCATTATCGTCACCGTGCGTCATAATTAAAGCACCAATTAAACGGGTAGAGACTCCCCAAGAAGAACCCCAAGCATATTTTTCTTTATTATCTTTATCAAGAAATTTAATATCAAAAGCCTTAGAAAAATTTTGTCCTAAGTTATGGGTAGTTCCCGATTGCAAGGCTTGACCATCGGGCATTAAGGCTTCCACTGTGTAAGTTCTTAAAGCACCGGCAAATCTTTCGGAAGGTGGTTTGAGACCGGCAATTACCGGCAAAGCCAGTTCTTCTTTTAAAAATTCAATATAAATATTTAAAATTAGTTTTGCTTCTTTTTCAGCTTCTTCAAAGGTTTCGTGTAAAGTATGCCCTTCTTGCCATAGAAATTCGGTAGTTCTTAAAAATAATCGGGTAGTTTTTTCCCAGCGGACAATGTTGCACCATTGATTAATTAGAATTGGCAAATCTCGATAGGATTTTACCCATTTGGCATACATACTACAGATAATCGCTTCGGAAGTTGGTCTAACCGCTAATTTTTCAGATAAATCTTCTTCTCCACCTTTCATTACCCAAGCAACTTGTGGAGCAAAGCCTTTTACATGTTCTGCTTCTTTTTTTAAAAAACTTTCAGGAATAAAAAGAGGAAAATAGGCATTTTGATGTCCCGTTTCTTTAAATCTCTTATCCAAGGCTTTTTGAATATTTTCCCAAATATTATAACCATAAGGTCTAATTACCATACAACCTTTTATTGGAGCATAATCGGCTAATTCAGCTTTTAAAATTACCTGGGTATACCATTCGGAGAAATTTTCGCTTTTCTTAACCAATTCTTTCATAATTTAAAAGATACGTAAAATTTTTAAATTGTCAATAAGAAGAAGGATAAAGAGAAAAAAGAGATAATAACTAAAATAATAAAACTTTTTCTTAATTACCAGATATTTTAAAAAGTAAAGGGCGAAAAGTCCAAAAAGAAAAGAAGAGAGAAATCCTAAAAAATAAGGAAGAGTTAATAAAAGAGAGATATTTTTATAAAATTCCAAAATATTGGCACCAATAATTGTTGGTAGTCCTAAGAGAAAAGAGAAATAGAATCCTTCTTCTTTTTTTATTCCTAAATATAGGGCACCGACAATCGTTGAACCCGAACGAGAAATTCCGGGGAAAATTCCAAAGGTTTGAAAAATTCCGATAATTAACGATTGAAAATAATTAATTGAAGAAAAAATTTCTTTGGCATATTTGGTAAAAAATATTAAGAGACTACTTATTAAAAAGAAATAAGGTAGGAAATTAAAATTAGAAAAAGTTTTTTCTATAATATCTTTGAAAAGCAATCCAATTGTTATAATGGGAATTAAGGCAACAATAATTTTTAATAAAAGAAAATAGTTTTTATTTTTTATTTCTTTTTTAATTAAGCTAAAAAGGAAAAAGATTAATGAAAAAGTTGTTCCTAAATGAAGACAAAGAATAAAAGGAATATCCGGGTTTAATTTCAAAATTTTTTGAAAGATTAATAAATGACCAGAACTAGAAATTGGTAGAAATTCAGTCAATCCCTGCAAGGCACCTAAAAAAATTGCTTTAGAAATCTCCATTTTAAAAATAATAAGTATAACCAAAATAAATTCTTGCGTCAAAAAGATTTGCTCCGATAGGTAAGGCAAAGGTTAGGTAAAAAATGCCATTTTTTGTGAAGAATTCCGAGCCTAAGCCGTAACTGGCTAAAGAAATCGGTTTTTCATTTTTCCCATATCCGTAATCAATAAAGAGATAAGGGAAGAATAAATTCTTATAAGAATATTTAAGATGGTTGCGGATTACTAATAAGGAAGGAGAGAAATATTTATTTTCCGGAAGTCCCCGAACACTATTTTTCCCGCCGAGCGGAAAATTTTCGTAATCATAAATAGTATCTTTTAAGAAAATATTACCGGCAAAAAATTCAGAATGGAAAAGAAAATTTTCTCTTAAAAAAGGAAACAAAAATTCTAATTTTATTTCGGTTTTTAATTTTAAATTGGTTGATCTACTGGTAATTCTTCTTTCGCCGGCTAAGGCTTTCAAGGAAAGATAAGTTCCTTGCTGGTAATTACTAATTTTATTATTAAAAATTAATTCTTGACCCATTGAAAAAACTTGGGAGGAAGGATAGGTTAATAAACGAGAATTATTAAATTCATTTTGAAAGATAAAATTTAGTGTGAACTCATCAATTTTTGTCGGCAAATAAAAGTTAAAATTTAAATTAAAAACCGAATAACTGGTATCAAAGTTTTTAAAATAACCAGAGAATAAGATTTTTTTTAATATAAAAAAGTAAGGTTGTTGATAAGAGAAAGAATAAAAATTTTTATTCTGCTCTTTTTCTATTGCTAAATTAAATTCTTCTAAATTATTTAAAAAATTAAAAATTCTTAAAGTTAAATTAAGGAAAAGAATTTTTTCATTAGGAAGATAAGAAAAAAGAAAGAAAAAATTATTTTTCCTTTGCGAGGGGAAGTGAAAGGTTAAGGAGTATTCATTTCTTTCATCTAAAGTAAGAAAATAATGATCAATATCAAGATTAAAATTTCTGATAATATTTTTTTTCATCTTTTCAATTAAACTTTTTTGAAAATAGAAAGGTTTAGCAAATCGCGCACCCTTTTTTAAAAGTTTCTCATTAACAATAATTTCGCCTTCAGAAGAAAGATTATTAATTTTTACCATTTCTCCTTCTTCAATTGTTATTGTAAAATTTACTTTTTTTTCTTCTAACTGGAAGTCCTTTAAATCAATTTTTACAAAAGGGAAACCGATTTCCCAATAAAAATCGGCAATTTTTTTTATGATTTTATTAAGATTATTTTGGGAATAATCTTTTTCTTTAATCAGTTTTTCTAAAGTATCGGATTTAATAAATTTGGATTGGATATTAATTTTTCCTATTTGGTATCTTTCCTGCTCGTCAATAAAATAAAATAAAATAAAACGGTTTTTCTCTTTTTTCATTGCAGTATTTACTTTCACATCAAAAAAACCCTCTTTTAAGTAAAAATCAAGAATTTTTTTCTTCAGTTCAAAAATTTCTTCTTCTTTTATCGGTAAAGAAAAAAGGATTTTCGGTTTTATTTTTTTCCAACCTTTAATTTCTATTTTACTAAATTTTAATTCTTGGGAAAAAAGAGAAACAAAAAAGAAAAGAATTATTTTTGAAAGAGATAGGCTCGCCAATTTTCGGGAACTTCGGAAAGGGAGTTTAATAAAAAGGTTATATAATTTGGTGGTTTTGGTTTTTTTAATAATTTAAGATTTGTTTCATTTAAGCTTTTATTTCCTTTTAAAGTATTACATTCGACACAAGCACAAACTAAGTTTTCCCATTCATCTTTTCCGCCATAGGCTTTTGGTATAATATGGTCAGTTGTTAAAGGAAGATTTTTCCTTCCACAATATTGGCAGGTATAATTATCTCTTTTTAAAATATTTTTTCTCGTTAAAGGAATTTCTCTCCTTTTTACTTTTACATAATAAGAAAGCCGAATAACACTCGGCATTATTAAACTTGTATTCGGTGTTCTAATCTTTTTTCCATTTTCTGGTTCGATTAATTCCGCTTTCTTTAAAAACAATAATTTTAGAGCTTTCTTTAATTTACAAACTGTTAACGGTTCATAATTAGCATTCAAAAGTAAAATCTTTTTCTCAAACATCACTCTTCAATTTTAATCCCTTGAAACCAAAGTTCTTCTTTTATCTTATCCATTATTATCCTAATTCTTTTAATTTCGTTTCGGGTATATTCAAAATAGGGACTATCTTCTTTTACCTTATTATAATTATTAACTGCTTCTTTATATAAGTAGTAAGCATCTTTTAACTGTTTATTTTTTTGTGCCTCTTCGGCTCTTCTTTTTTTTATATCACCGGCGATGACAAAGGCAACGTCCAAATTAGGAGAAATTGCTAATGCTTTTTTTAATTCTTCTTCGGCTTTTGAGTAATTACCAAGTTGCTGATAATAGTCAGCAAGATGAATATGGGGTAGTGGATCATTAGATGATAAATTTAATGCCTTATTAAACATCTGAAAAGCATTTTTATATTTCTTTTGTTTTAAATAGACATCACCAATTTTTAAAATTATTGCTACATTGTTTGGATTTTTAGAAAGGACATAATTATATTCATTTATTGCTTTATCATATTCATCTAACTCAAATAATATATCACCATATCTTTCTCTTAAAGATAATTCCTCGGAATAACGAATAAGACATTTTTCAAACATACTTTTTGCTTCTTTAAATCTTTTTCTTTTTGTTAAAAAATCTCCATATTTATAAAAGATATCTAATCTGTCAGGACAACGGGAAATTAAAAGAGAATATAAGGAATCGGCTTTCCTATCCTCTTTAGTTTTTATGTAAATTTCGGCTAATCCCAAATATAATTCCACATTTGTGGTATCAAGATTAATTCCTTTAATATAAAGACTTTCGGCTTTACTTAAATTATTCAAAGAAAGATATAAATCACCTAAGGCTTCATAGCCTTTACTATTTTTGTTATCAATCTTTATTGCTTTTAAATAATATTCTTCTGCTTTGCTCACATCCCTTAATTTTCGGTAGGTATTACCAATGGCAATATGTACTTCATAGTAATTAGAATCATAAGTTAAGGCGGTATTGAAATTTTCTAAGGCTTTTTCCCATTCGCTTTGTTTATAATATTCGGCACCAATACTGTAATATTTTTCTGCTTCTTTTCTTCTTTCTAAAAGTTCTTCTTCAGTATATTTTTTAACGGTTGTTGTTGGTGCACAACTTAACAAGAAGAATAATAAGATGAAAGAAAAAAGATTATTTAATTTTTTCATTTTTACTCCTTTTATTATTAATTTTATGGAGCCGACGGGATTTGAACCCGTGACCTTTTGACTGCCAGTCAAACGCGCTCCCACTGCGCCACGGCCCCATTTATTATATAAATAATTTAACCAAAAATTTTTAAAAAATCAAGAGAAACTATTCTTAAATCAAAGCAGTTTTTAAAATTTTCAAGATTACCTCATCATAGTCAATTCCTAAATATTCGGCTTCTTTTGGTAAATCGGATAATTCGGTAAGTCCGGGCAAGGTGTTGATTTCCAAAAAAGAGGGTTTTTTATTATCTTTCACTACCAAATCAATTCGGGAATAACCTTTTGCTCCAATAATCTTATGTGCCTTTAAAGATAATTCTTGAATTTTTAAGCTTGTTTTTTTATCTAATCTTGCCGGCACAATAAATTCTGTTTCCCCTTTGGTATATTTTGCTTTATAAGAATAAAATCTTTCTTTCTTAGGAACAAGTTCTAAAATTGGTAAAGGTTTATCGTCAAGAATTCCGCAAGTTGCAATCATTCCTTCAATATATTCTTCAAAAAATATATCACCAAACTCTTTTCTCAAAAATTTTGCTTTTTTAATTAAATCTTTTTTATTTTCAACAATTTCTACGCCAACGCTGGAACCTTCGTATCTTGGTTTAATTACTATTGGAAAACCCAATTCTTTTTCTGCTAAATTTATTTTCTCTAAGAAATTCTCGTTTCTATTTAAAGTGACAAATTTTGGTGTGGGAATTTTTCCGTATTGAAACAGAATTTTTGTTAAGATTTTATCCATTCCTAAAGCCGAAGCCAAAACACCGGAACCAGTATAAGGAATTCCCAGTAATTCTAAAAAACCTTGGATTGTGCCATCTTCACCGGGTTTACCGTGAAGGGCAACAAAAGCAATATCAATTTTTGCTTTTGTTATCTGTTTGGGAAAATTTTTATCAATGTCGATAAGTTTGGATTTTAAGCCAATTCTTTCTAATGCTTTTGCAACATTCTTTGCTGTTAAAAGCGAAATCTCCCTTTCCTTTGACCAGCCGCCGCAGATAATTCCTATCTTTTTATTCTTTAGACGCTGAATTAGCTTTTTATTGTTCAAAATGGATTATTGTGCAGGTAAGCGTTCTTTCTACTCCCGAGATATTTTGAATTTTTTCAATCACGATTTTACCGATGGTATTAAAATCCGGTGCCTTAATTGTTGCAATAATATCAAAAGGTCCGGCAATCGCATCCACGTGGGTAATTTCTTTAATTTTTGATAATTCTTCATAAACATAACGAGCCTTACCGGCTCCGACATTAATTAAAATATACGCCTCTGCCATTTTTACTCCTTTTTATTTAAAAAATTAATCCGGTAATATCTCCTTTACCAATTGCCACACAAGTTATTGTTTCGTCGACACCATCAATTATTCTAATCTTTTCGTCAACAATCACTGCCAGAGTTTCAATTTCGTTAGTCTGAATTATGGCAATAATATCATAAGGACCCAAAACCATTTCCGCATATTGAACATTGGGAATTTGGCTTAATTTACTTAAAACCTCTTTTGTTTTTCCTGGCAAACAATTGATTAAAATAAAGGCTGTTTTCTTCATTTTTTTCTCCAATTAAAAAATATTTTAATTATTTACCAAATTCCGCTTTTTAAATATCCATCAATCGCTCGGGCAGCTATTTTGCCGGCGCCCATTGCCAGAATTACTGTTGCTGCACCAGTAGCGATATCACCGCCGGCAAAAACTCCTTTCTTTGTTGTTTTCCCGGTCTTTTCGTCAACAATAATATTTCCGTGTTTACCAATTTCAATATCTTTGGTTGTCTGAGGAATCAAAGGATTAGGACTTTGACCAATAGCAACAACAACTATGTCTACTGGTATTTTAAAATTAGAATTGGGGACAGGTACCGGTTTTCTTCTTCCGGTATGGTCAGGTTCACCAAGTTCCATTTTAATACATTCCATTTCTTTCACCCGACCATTTTCATCAGCATAATATCTTACCGGTAAAGTTAAAAAATGGAAGATAACACCCTCTTCTTCGGCTCTTTCAATCTCTTCAATTCTTGCCGGCATTTCGGCTTTACTTCTCCGATAAATAATCATTGATTTTTCTGCACCTAATCGTAAAGCAGTTCTTGCCGCATCCATCGCGACATTACCACCACCAATGACTGCTACATTTTTACCACGCACAATCGGTGTATCATATTCGGGAAATAGATAGGCTTTCATTAGATTAACCCTGATAAGATATTCATTTGCCGAATAAATACCCGTATAATTTTCACCGGGGATATTCATAAACCAAGGTAAACCAGCACCGGTGCCGATAAAAACCGCATCAAATTCTTCTAATAGTTCATCAACCGTCTTTGTTTTACCGACAACAAAATTACAGATAATTTTTACTCCTAAGGCTTTTACATAATTCACTTCTCTTTCAACAATCTTTTTAGGAAGACGAAATTCGGGAATTCCGTAAACTAAAACTCCACCGGGTTTATGAAGGGCTTCAAAGATTACAACTTGATGTCCCATTTTTGCCAATTCCGAAGCACAAGTTAAACCGGCTGGTCCACTACCAACAACTGCTACTTTTTTTCCAGTTTTCTTTTCAATCTTCGGAATTTCCATTAATCCTTGTTCTGCTTCCCAGTCAGCAGCAAATCTTTCTAATCGACCAATTCCTACTGGTTCATATTTCTTTCCAACAACACATTCTTTTTCGCACTGGTCTTCTTGAGGGCAAACCCGACCACAAATTGCCGGTAAACTATTTTTATCCTTTAAGATTCTAATTGCCTCTTTAAAATTACCTTCTTTAATTTTATTAATAAAGCCAGGAATATCAATCTCTACTGGACAACCTTTCACACAAGGAGGTTTTTTACATTGGAGACATCTTTTAGCTTCTGCCATTGCTTCTTCTGGTGTGTATCCTAACGGAACTTCATCAAAATTTTTAATCCTTTCCTTTGGTGATTGTTCCCGCATCGGAGTTTTTTTCGGATTTATTGCCACTTTTCCTCCTTTATTGAATACCCATTTTCTCTTTAAATAATTTCAAAGAAATCTTCTCTTCTTCTAAATAGGTCTTCAATCGCGCCATTAATAAGTTATAATTTACCAAATGACCATCAAATTCTGGTCCATCAACACAGGCAAATTTTGTTTCACCACCAATCTCTACTCGGCAAATTCCGCACATTCCCGTGCCATCAAGCATCATCGCGTTTAACGAAACAATCGTTTTGATATTATAATTTTTTGTCAATTCGGAAACCGCCTTCATCATAATTACCGGTCCAACAGCAATTACCCGGTCAATTTTCTTTCCCGAATCTAATATTTTTTTTAAGGCATCAGTCACTAAACCCTTCATTCCGTATGTTCCGTCATCAGTAGTAATATATAATTCGTCAGAAACCTCTTTCATCTCTTTTTCCATTATTACCAATTCTTTTGTTCGAGCGCCAATAATTGAAATCACATAATTGTCAACTTCTTTTAATGCCCGAGCAACCGGATAAACTTCCGGAGTTCCCACACCGCCACCAATACAACAGACTGTTCCAAATTTTTCAATTTCCGATGGCTTTCCTAAAGGTCCTACTAAATCAGGAATTTCTTCACCTTCTTTTAACATTCCTAAATGGATAGTAGATTTACCAACCTCTTGAAAGATAATTGTTAAAGTGCCTTTTTTCCTATCAAAATCACCAATAGTTAAAGGGATTCTTTCGCCTTTTTCATCCACGCGTAAGATAACAAATTGTCCAGGCTGGGCTTTTTTAGCAATTTCTGGTGCTTCAACAATAAATTTCTTTATATTTGGAGCTAAACTCTCTTTTTTTAAAATTTTTGCCATTTTATACCCAACCACGAAGTTTCATTGCCTCAACCACTCGGGAGACTGCTACTAAATAAGCCGCCATTCGCATATTAACCTTTTTCTTCTCATACATTTCAACAACACTCCAGAAGGCTTTGGTCATTTTCTCATCAAGTCTTTTATGGACCTCTTCTAAAGACCAGTAATAACCGGTAATATTTTGAACCCATTCAAAATAAGAAACAGTAACACCACCGGCATTACACAAGAAATCAGGAATAGTAAATACTCCTTTGCTATGTAAGATTTCATCGGCTTCCGGTGTCGTTGGTCCATTAGCGGCTTCAGCAACAATCTTTGCTTTAATTCTTCGGGCATTATTTTTGGTAATCACATTTTCTAAGGCTGATGGCCAGAGTAAAGTAACATTAAGTTCTAATAATTCTTCATTGGTAATTTTATCTCCCTTTTTAAACCCGACAACAGTTCCGTTCTTTTTCTTAAACTCTAACACTTCATAAGGGTCAAGTCCATTTTTATTATAAATTCCGCCTTGCGAATCAGAAACCGCAACAATCTTTGTTTGTAAAATTTCTTTTGATAAAATAGCAGCAAAAGAACCGGCATTACCATAACCCTGGATAGCAGTTGGTGCATCTTTTAAATCTATTTTTAAATATTTTGCTGCCTCTCTTACAGTATAAATTCCGCCACGGGCAGTAGCATCGTTTCTTCCCAAAGAGCCGCCAATGGGAATTGGTTTACCCGTAATTACACCCGGACAATAATAACCACGAAGTTTAGAAAATTCATCCATCATCCAAGCCATAATCTGGGGGTCGGTATAAACATCCGGTGCTGGAATATCCTTTTCTGGACCAATAAACTCACCTAAAGCCCGAATATATCCTCTTGCCAATTGCTCTTTTTCCCTTAAAGACATCTCTTTTGGATTACAAACAACACCACCTTTACCACCACCATAGGGAAGGTCTAATAGAGAAGTTTTCCAAGTCATCCAGGCAGCCAAAGCCCTTACCGTATCAATCGTCTCTTCTGGATGGAATCTAATGCCACCTTTACAAGGTCCTTTAGCATCATTATATTGAACCCGGAAACCTTTAAATACCTTCACTTCACCATTATCCATTCTTACTGGAATTAAAACTGCCATTTCCCGCATTGGCTCTCTTAAAATCTGATGAGTTGCCTTGTCAAGTTTTAAAATTTCTGCTGCTTGATCAAGTTGTTTTTGGGCAATTTCAAAGGGGTTTAACTTTTCTGCCATTATTCCTCCTTTTAATTTTTTAAATTTTAATTTTTAACTTAAATTATACCATTTTAAAAAGAAAAATCAAATAGATAGATTTTGCTAAAAATTGCTATTTTTATTATAATAACTTATGAAAAAGATTATAAAATATTTCAAGGAAGAATTTGGGATAGAGGAAGAGGTTTTTAAAGATTATGAGTTTTATGAATATAAAAATAGTATCTATCTAATGACAAAAGAAGCAAAAGATTTTAACTTTGAGAAAGGGATAATAAGAAAAGGGATAAGAATAGCGCGATTAGTAAGAAACGGAATAAAACCAACAATTGATGGTATTCAGATTTTTGGTCGTTATGCGAAAAAAAACATTATCTATCTAACCGAAGAAGATTTAAAAAAAGTTCTTTTGGGACAAGACCTTCATTTAGAATTAGATATACCCAATGGTTATAAGATATTATTCTATAAAAATTATCCAATTGGTGTTGGTTATTATCGGAATAAGAAGTTGAAAAACCAGATACCTCGTTCAAGAAGGATAAATTTAACAGATATCTCAATTTACTTGAAAAAATAGATATTTTAGGTTAAAATCCCGAATGGGTAAAATTTTAAAATTATTGCTCTCAATTTTAATCTGCCAAGCAGCAGGAATTTTAGGCTCAATCTTTACCACTCCTTCCATTCCTACTTGGTATCTCCAACTTAATAAACCGCCTTTTACTCCACCAAATTGGCTATTTGCTCCGGCTTGGACAACACTTTTCTTACTAATGGGAATATCTTTATATTTAGTATGGAATCAAGGTTGGGAGAATAAACAAGTAAAAAAGGCTATTCTTATTTTTGCTATTCAACTAATATTAAATATTTTCTGGTCGCTTATCTTCTTCACATTAAAATCTTTACTTTTTGCTTTTATTGAGATAATTATTCTTTGGATAGCGATATTATTAACAATTTTTAATTTTCAAAAAGTTTCCAAGCCGGCTGCCTATCTTCTATTACCTTATCTTTTCTGGGTTAGTTTTGCTTCGGTATTAAACTTCTCACTACTAATTCTTAATTCATAAGCAGAGTTTTTTGTCGCTGGTTAAAATATCGTTACTAATCAATCCCAAAATATAAATATATTATTAAATCTTAATCTCTACTTAAAACACTAATCTTTTCATTCTTGAAAACTTAAATGGAAAAATTATTGATTTCTTCATC
>JBDRVN010000031.1:0-20722 GCA_039801885.1 Caldifarciminota bacterium | reverse complement strand
ATAGATATCCATTGCTTGGGTTTGGGGCTCATAATCCATATAGGCAATATAAATATTTCCCGAATAAGGTGAATTGCTAATATCAACATCCATTGCTGGAAAAGAGAATACCAAAATATCGGGATTAATATAACCATAACCAAAGCGAACATTTTGGACTGTGATATCGCTTCGCCAAGTTAATCCGCCATCAGTTGATTTATCAATCCTAATTGAGATTGGTGAAGATAATCTTATCCAACTAACATAAACTTCGCCATTCGGACCAATCGCACAGACGGGCCATTGAACCGAAGCGCTGCCATCACTTACCTGAATTGGTGAAGACCAACTTGCTCCCCGATCGGTAGAACGGGAAATCATTATTTTTGTATCATAAAACCTTGTCCAAAAAACATATAAATTATTTTGGAAAGGTGAGTTTGTTCGATCACAGGCAATCAATTCTTTATCTTCAAAAACATTGGGAACACCATTCACAACAGGAACCGGCTCTGACCAAGTCCTGCCGCCATCGGTTGATTTATAGACAAATAGACCATTTGGTTGGGAAGTAGAAATAAAAGACAAAACGCAGGCATAAAAATTGCCATCTTTATCAATTGTTAATGCTGGATCCGATTGATAAGGATAGGTTGGTTCGTACAATAAAGTATCATACCAAGTTAAACCACCATCAAAAGAATAGCCAATACCAACCTGCCGATAACCAAGCCGAAAATCCCGCCAAATACAACAGAGATTATTATGATTTAAAGGATTGACAACAATCTGACATTCATTTTGTAATTGGGTTGTTAAATCATGATTAACTTTGATATTAAGATAAGAAAAAAGATTAAATATTATAACCAATCCGATAAGCATAGTTAAGCAATTCTTTATCTTCTAATACTTCGGTTTTCTCATATTGATAACCATAACCTTTTATTACTTTTTTAACATTAATCTTATGCCATTTTAAAACTTTTTCAATATTTTTAATTACATAATCATAAGCATCTTCTTTATCCCATCCCCAGGTAATTACTAAAATTGCTTTTAAATTTTTGTTTACTTCTGGTGCTTTTTCGTGGATATAAGGGAAAAGACGGTCAATAAATAGTTTTGTTTGGGCACTCACATAATCCATATAGATGGGCGAACCTAATATTAAAACATCAACGTCCTTTAAAAATTTATAAATCTTTTGCATATCATCATCTTGGGCACATCTACCAGTTTTTATACAAGAATAGCAAGATTGACAAGGATTAATATTAAGTTCGTGTAAAAAGTAAGAGTTTATCTTTACCTTTTTATTTTTTGCTTTCATTCCTTCTAATATCTTATTAACAATTACTGCGGTATTTCCTTCTTTCCTTGCACTACCGATTAATGCCAGAACTTTCATAAATTAAATAGCACCCTTCCCTCTTTTGATTGGTAAAACATCAATATTTGCTTTTAGCATTGCTTCTATCGGATGAAGTCCTAAAATTATATTTCCTAATAAAGAAACAGCAAGCTCACTTCCTTTTCTATTTTTGGGGATATTAATCTTTAATTTCTCAAATATTTCATTTAGCTCTTTCTCTTTTTCTTCAGGTCGGCTTTTAAAATTTATATCCTCTTGCTCTAAAATCCATTTTAAGGCATACAATATATATTCCAAATCATAACCAGGCAAACCTTTTACTTTTTCTTCATATTCTTTCAAAACCTCTTTAACCTCTTTATTATTCCAAATTTCAATAATGGCATCAAATACTAATCTCGCCTTTTCTTTGTCAAAACAATATTTTCCGTATAGGTCAATAGGGAGATGAGTATAATTAAGTTTATAAAATTTTTTTCTATTCATTTTTAATATCCATTTAAATAAATTCTTTGATAAAAATAAAACCACATTTATAAAATTTCTCCTTGATATCTCTTTACCAGGTCATTGATAATTATAAATATCTTCTTAGAAAACACATAGCTTATAATATTATAAAAAACCTTAACTTCATTCATAACTGAGTAATTGTGAGACAAGATTTTAATTTTTCAAAACTGTAATTTTTATTATTATCTAATCCTTCAAAAGAGTATTTCAAACAAGTAATATTTTCTTTATTTTTATTTAATAATTTTAATAATATTCTTGAAGCATCTTTACCTATTAACACCCCTTTTATACATTCCTCCCCAAGCTCATCCATATATTTTTTTATTTGAGTAAGATCTTTTTTCTGTAGTTTTCCTGTTTTTATTTCAATTATTATTTTCTTACAATGTCCTCGTGGAGAATGTTCTTTGATTAAAATGTCTACATGACCCTCTGGCAATGCTTTTTCTCCTAATACCTCAAAATCCTTGCTACAAAGGTTATTTAAACCTATTTTACCAAAAAAATCTTGAAGATTTTGAGGAATGGAGAGATGTTGTCTAATTAGAGAGTGTAATATTATTTCTTGGAAGAAAAATATTTCTGGTGGTGAATCTTTATTTTTATTATTTTTAAAAATAAATAACACTTCAAAAGTTTGAGAGTTATCCCGAAAGAAATCTATTGGTTTATTATAAATATTTCCCATCTGAGAAACTACTTGTAAAGTAGTTCTATCGGCTTGAAAATGTGTTCTTCGGTAACCACCCCTTAAAAGTAAGTTCTCAGCCACATAAGAAAACTCTGATCTCACCATTGGTTCTGTAAATTCACGAAGCGGTTTGAGATAAACTCTAAAGGGAAAATAATAGGTACGCCTAGACATACTAAATGTAACAGGAGGCCATGGTCCGATATTCTCGGCATTTTTAATTGCTTTTTTTTCTACAACTTCGTAAAGATTAAAAACTTGAGCTCCATACAAAAATGAAATATAATCACCATTATTAACTTCTAAAAAGGTCCATGCACCATTAATACTATTAGTAAACCCTGCCCTTGCATATTTAATGCATAAGTCTAAGTTTTGTCTATTTGACACGGAAATCAAAAAATAATTCATAATTACTAAACAAAATTTTTAAATCAGCTAGTGGCTCATTTAATAACTCTATCCTATAACTTGCCCAATCTCCTCGATCTTTAAAACTCCAAACGGTTGTCCCTTCTAATTGATAATCTCTTTCGGGTGAATAGTTTTTTATCTTCCATTCCTTGTGTAATTTTATTTTATTTTTACCAATTATAACATAATCATTTTCTTTTAGAAAATTAAGATAATCTTCATAAGTAATTTCCCTCATTTACTTCCAATTGAGGGAACCTAAACTTTTTATTCTCTCAACAAATTGGTTTACTTTCTTTTGGAAATGCTCGCCTTCCGAAGCCGAGATAAATTCTAAGCAAAGCCTATCCTCTTCAATACCTATTTCTTTTAAGTATTTTTTTAAGAGCATTACCCTTTTTATTGTTTTTAAGTTACCACTTTGGTAATGGCAATCACCCGGATGACAGGCGCCAATAAAAACACCATCAGCACCATTTTTGAAAGCCTCTAATATAAATTTGGGGTCTATTCTTCCGGAACATAAAACCCTGATAAGTCTCATTTCCGGAGCATATTTTAAATGGGAAGTACCGGCCAAATCAGCACCAGCATAACAACACCAATTACAAGCAAAACCAACTATTTTTATTCTTCCCATAATAAACCTCCGACTTGAATTTCAATCTGTTCGTCAGTATAATGTCTCATCACAATTGCTCCGCTGGGACAAGCCGATGGACAAACTCCACATCCTCGACATAATGCTTCGTTAACTCTCATTATTCGTTTCTCACTATCAAATTCTAATGCCGAATAAGGGCAAAGTCCTTCGCAAATATGACAACCCGAACAATAATCTTCTCTTACATAAGCTTGGATTGGCTCAACCGTTACTACTCGTTTATTGAATAAGGCAATAACACTACTCGCGGCTCCCTTTGCTTGGGCAACACTATCGGGAATATCTTTTGGTCCCTGACAACAACCACAAAGATAAACACCATCAATATTAGAATCAACCGGCCTTAATTTCGGATGGGCTTCCAAAAGAAAATTATCAGCCGAAAGAGATAGCTTTAATTTCTTTGCCAGTTCTAATGTCTCTTTTCTTGGCACTAAACCGGTTCCCAAAACAACTAAATCTGCTTCTTCTTCAATGATTTCTCCTAAAATTGTATCTTCACTTCTCACAACTAATTTATCTCCTCTCTTATAAATTTCCGAAGGACTTCCCCGCCGATAGATAACACCTTCATTTTTCACTCGGGTATAAAACTCTTCAAAACCTTTGCCAAAGGCACGGACATCGATGTAAAAGACGGTTATCTTACAATCGGGAAGTCTTTCTTTTGCCAAATGTGCCTGCTTGGCGATATACATACAACAGACTCTTGAACAATAGGGATTACCCACTTGCTCATCTCGGGAACCAACACAATGGATAAAAACAATACTCTTTGGCACCTTACCATTTATTTTGATTTCTCCATAAGTTGGTCCGCCAGCATTTAATATCCTTTCAAATTCTAAACCAGTAATAACTTCTTGATATCGACCATAACCAAATTCCGGCTTTAGACGTGGGTCAAATTCGTCGTAACCGGTAGCAACAATAATTGCGCCGACATTAATCTCAAAAATTTCGTCTTGGTCATTTAAATTTATCGCCATATTTTCACAATTCCATTCGCATAAACCACATTTGACACAATCTTTGAAAGAGATGGTAAACACATTAGGTACCGCCTGGGGAAAAGGTCGGTAAATTGCTTTCCGATAAGATAAACCACCATCAAACTCATTAGGGATAAAAATAGGACATAATTCCGAGCATTTACCACAACCGGTACAGATCTCTCGATTCACACCCGTAGCCTTTTGTCTAATCTTTACTTTGAAATTACCAACAAATCCCAAAACCTCTTCTACTTCGCAAGAAGTTAATAATTTTATATTTTTCTTTTGAGTAAGTTCTACCATCTTCGGTGTCAGGATACAAGCAGAACAATCCAAAGTGGGAAAGGTCTTTTCCAATTGTGCCATATGACCACCAATCGATGGTTCTTTTTCTACTAAATAAACTTCATAACCACTATCAGCAATATCTAAAGCCGCCTGAATTCCACTAATACCACCACCAATCACTAATGCCTTGGGCATTACGGCAACCTCTTTTTCATAAAGCTCTTCTAATAAAGAAGCCCTTAAAACCGCAATCCTTACTAAACTTATCGCTTTCTTTGTTGCCTCTTCCTTATCTTCAGTAACCCAAGAATCCTGTTCTCTTATATTTGCCATCTCTAAGAGATAGGGATTAAGACCCGCCTGTTTTATCGCATTCCGAAAAGTAGGCTCGTGCATTCTTGGTGAACAAGAAGCAACAACCACTCGATTTAAATTATACTCTTTAATATCTTTCTTAATCAAATCCTGTCCGGGATCCGAACACATATAAAGATAATTCCGAGAAACAACCACATTCTTCATTTTCTTTATCTCCTCTACCACTTTTTGCACATCAACCATACCAGCAATATTTGTCCCACAATGGCAAACATAAACACCAATTCTAATATCTGCCATCTTATTCTCCTTTTATTAAAGATAATAAAAATTGGGTAAAATAAAAAACCTGATACTTACTTTGGTAATTCTCTAAATTAAATTGACATAAGGGGCAGGTTGTTAAAATTTGACAATTATTATTTCCTGCTCTTTCTTCTATCGACAAAACAATCTTTTCCACACAATCTTTCACTGCCTCTTCTTTCGTATAAGTAAGATAGGAACCACAACAACGGGTTTTGAAACCAAAATCAATAATATTAAAACCAAGTTTATTAAAAAGGTTTTCCAACCTTTGGGGATTAATATCTTCAGAAAATAAGGCAATCCCTTTTGGTCTTGTTAATAGACAACCATAATAACAAGCCAAAGAAAAAGAATTCCTTTTCTTTAAAAGAGAATTTAATATATCAAACTTTTCTTCTAACAGTTCAAAAAAATGGATAATTTTAATTCTTTCTCTTAACGGCTCTTCTAAATAGGCGTCAATCCTTTCTCTTAATCCTTCATCTTTAAAGTAACTATCCTGCGACCTTAAAAGCACATTATAGCAAGCCGCACAGGCAGTAACCAATTTGTTATCTTCCTTTTGTGTCTCAAGCAGATTTCTTATTGGTCCCAAAATCAAAGAAGGGGTATCATTTAAAGAAGTATAAATTGCCTGACAACAATACCAATTAGCAAGTTCAACTAACTCAACATCCAAAATCTTAGAGAGCTCTCGAATACTATCATCAAAAATTTTACCAGTAGTTTTTAAGGTGCAACCTGGATAATATAAATACCTCATAATCAATAATAAGCAAATTTTCTCTGAAGAGCAATAAATAGTTGTTGGGGACTTTTTGTAAGTTTCTCAATTTTAATCTTATCAATTTCCAATTCTAACGGTTCTTTCTTCTTTGCCATCTCTCTTAGATAGATATGCCTTAAAGCATCGGCAATCCTTGAAAAGTCAATATTTTTCCGGCATCTTGCCTGACAGTTAAGACAAGAAGCACAAAGCCAAATAGTATTCTTCTCTAATACTTCTTTCTTATTATTAACCAAATAAAAGATAAGCTTCTGGGGACTTAATTCCATAAACTTACTAATCGGACAACTGGCACTACAGACACCACAATTAATACACTTCAAAATCGGTTCATCACAAATATTAAAAAACTCCTCCAAAACATTAATCTCCATAATTTTAAATTATATTAATTTATAAGATAAATTCAAGGAAAAATATTCCTCAAATTCTTTTAATCAATTGGAAGCATTATAGTTTTCTCAACTTTTATTAACTTTATTTTTTCACTATAAAAGTGGTAATCTAAATGAGACTTTTTCGTCTTATATATAGAAAGAAATAAAAAGGGATATTATGAAAAAAGTTACCTTCTATTCCACCACAAAATAATAATCAGTTACTTAACGAATTGGAAGAGAAGAATAAGGAAAATGAAGGTGGAGGTAAGTCCTATAGGGTAGAACTATGGCAGATGATTTTAAATAAACCTAAATATATGATTGATAATAAACTTTTATCAGCGATTTATCATAAACTTCAATCTAAGATTTGGGTGGAACTTCCAACCATTATAGAGGAATTACGCTTATTCTTTTGCCTGATAGAGCAAAATGGAATATTAAACTAAAAACTAATATAATTAAAAGTTATCAATTCCTATTTGATAACCGGAAGGTATTTAAAAATGGATTTTAACAGGATTACCACAATATATAATAAATAATAAGAGATTATAATCTATGGAAATTTGTAAAATAATTGACATAATTTATAAACTAATTAAAATTAAAGACGGTGAATTTATAAGAAGGGTAAAAATAGCAAATATGGTTATGAAAATGAGAAGGGAAAGATTGTTAAGCGAAAAATAAATAATTTAAAATGGTAGGAATCTTTTTGTTCTCTCTCTTTTTTTCTAATGGAATAATCTCGGGTTATGTCTATGATTATGAGACAAAAGAACCTTTAATTGGTGCCAATATCTATCTGGAAAATACAATTTATGGCACAACCACTAATAAAGAAGGTTATTATATCTTACAAATTCCTGAAGGAAAGTATAAAATTACTTTTTCTTATGTTGGCTATCTGGAAGAGAAAAAGGAGGTTGAGATAAATAAACAAGAAGTTTTGAAGTTGAATATCTATTTAAAAAGAAGTCCCTTAACAATAAAAGAAGTTGTTGTTGAAAGTAGAAAAGCAAGGATAAAACAAGAGGTCGGGATTAGCAAGGTTGAAATTTCGGATAAAGATATAAAATTCTTTCCCCGACTTTTCTCTTCTGATTTCTTTCGCTCTTTACAGGTTTTTCCTGGTGTCTTGATGGCAACCGATTTCTCTTCGGCATTATATGTTCGGGGTGGTGGTGCTGACCAAAATCTAATCTTGGTTGATGGGATAAATTTCTATAATCCCTATCATCTTGGTGGCTTTTTAGGAACTATGCCTAATGAGATTATCAAACAAGCCGATTTTTATACTGGCGGCTTTTCAACTGAATATAGTCAAAGACTTTCTTCAGTATTAGATATCGCCTTAAAAGAAGGTAATAAATATAAAAGAAATCTAAACTTAGAAATAAATAACCTTTTAACAAAAATAATTTTTGAAGGACCAATTATCAAAGAGAAGAGTAGCTATATCTTTGCCTTTAGAAGAACCTATTTTGACCAATTTCTAAAATTACTTAAAATCAATTTTCCTTATTATTTTTTAGAAGGATTTTTGAAGACCAACTATGAAATAAGCCAAAAGGGAAAATTATTTTTTACTAACTTCTTAACCTATGACAATTTTAACTACTCTGATTTATCATTATATTTTAAATGGGGTAATTATCTATCTTCGCTCTCTTATCTTTATAGTTTCTCACCAAAACTTTTTGTGAAGTCTTTTTTAACTTTTTCTTATTATAATTATTACATCAATTTTTATAATAACTTTGTCTATGTTAATAACTGGGTAAGAGAGTTTTCATTAAAAAGTGATTTCAATTATTATCTTGCCCATAATCACACATTAAAATTTGGCACAGAAGGAAAGATAAGCGATTTCTATTATGACACTAAGATGATGGGTGGCATAAGATATGATATATTAGGGAAACCAAGAATTTTATCTTTTTATCTTAGTGAGCGGAGTGGGTTATATAATAATAAACTGATTTTAGAAACTGGTTTAAGACAAGATAATCAATTTACCAGTTATTATGGTAACCGATGGTATAAGCCGATTGATTTTCGTGTATCCTTAAAATATTTTCTTTTGGAATTGACATCATTAAAATTATCTTTTGGTTCTTATTCCCAATTGATTACCGCTTTATTACCCGAATTTCAACCAATTCCCTTTTTATATATCTGGATACCAACCTTTGGACCATATTCACCCCAAAAGGCATATCACTATATTCTTGGTTTTGAAACCTATCTGTTAGAAAATATCTATTTTAGTATAGAACCCTATTATAAATATTATCCCTTAATTTATGAATATAACGAAAATTCTGACCCCTTTAATATTGAACCAACTTTATTTAAAAAAGGTAAAACAAAAACCTATGGTCTTGATATCTCAATCAAAAGAGAAGCCGGTAACTTCTTAGCCTATCTTACCTATTCTTATTGTTGGGTAAAAAACTATTTCAACAACTTATCTTATCATCCTTTTTATGACCGCCGTCATAATTTAAACTTAATAATTATTTTACCTTTCTTTCTTAATAGTAATCTCTCTTTCCGTTTTGCCTTTTATACGGGCACACCTTATACCGAAGTTCTTTCCCGCTATCGCTATTATTTTTATCGCTACTTAATTGAAGATTGGCGCTATTTCTGGTTTGAAGAATATGGAAAAAAGAATGCAGCTCGCTATCCCAATTATCATCGTTTAGATTTAACTTGGCAAAAAGAATTAAAAAGATTTAAAATAAGAATTGATATCTTTAACTTATATAACCAAAAGAACTTCTTATTTTACTATTATGATTACAAATATGAGCCACCGGTAAGAAAAGTGTTTTATCAACTACCAATAATTCCATCATTATCAATTGAATATGCCTTTTAGAAAATTTTATATCTTTGTTTTATTATTATTATTCTGTAAAAAAATAGAAATAGAAAAATGGCAGAGAAAAATTTATGCTTTTTCTATTCTCAATCCAAAAGATATTCATATCAAATGTTTTGTTGATAGCAATTATTCTATTGAGAGAAAGATAGAAAAGAAAGGAATTGCCGATGCCTCGGTATTTCTTATTAACGAAGATGAGAAAGAAACCTTAAAGTTCATCTATCTTACTTATAATAATGATAAAGAAGGTTATTATTATGGCAAAAATAATAATTTTGTCAAGCCTTTAAACACTTATTCCCTTTGGGTAATCTTCCAAAAGGATACCTTAACAAAGACAACAAAAATCCCTGATACCTTCTCTTTTATCTTTCCGAAAGATAAAGATACTCTTTTTTATGATACCTTTAATTATATTTATTGGCATAAAAGTAAAAGTGCCTATGCCTATGTTCTTTTTGTCTTTAAATTACCAAAAGATACTCTAACCGATTATTTTCCCTTATTTACACAAGATACCTTTTTAGAAATAAGAGAAATTAAAGAAGGGCTATTTGATACGACTGGTTTTTATGAGTTAAAAGTTTATGCTTGGGATTATAACCGTTATCAATGGGCAATAAAGAGAAGCGAACTTGATACCTTATATCATGGTTACGGCCATTTCTCTTCCCAAACGGATGATAGAATTACTATCTTTGTTAAAAGAGATTAGGCAGTTTCTGGCAAAAACCCGTAATTTTTAGAAGAAAACCAAGAAGAAATATCGGTAGTCTTAAAAAGCATTCTCTTATAAGAAAGATTTAAGATTAATACCGGCAGTCCTAATAAAGGGAAACGATAACCCAAAGAAAATACCCTTTTAAAGATATTTTTATAAGAATAAAATTTATACCAGCAATAGTCAAGACCTTCTTGTAATCTTTCAATCGTCATATTCTTCGGTTTAAATACCGCGTGGCCACAATCATAAAGTCGCCAATCATAAGTAATAATCCGATTTTCTTCCATTAATCTTTTCTGTAATTTTGTTCCCGGATAGGGTGTTAATATTCCAAAACTGGCTAATGCCATCTTAGACTTAAAAACAAAATCTAATGTTTCATCAAAAACATCTGGTGTATCGCTATCCAAACCAAAGATAAAACTTCCTTCAATCAAAATCCCTTCTTCTTGAATTCTTTTTATCTTCTCTAAAAGATCTTTTGCCTTTTGGTATCTTTTATTCACCTCTTTTAAACCGCTCTCACTAATACTTTCAATACCAATAAAAAGTCCGGAACAACCACTTTTTTTTGCTAATCTCAATAATTCCAAATCATCAGCAATTGTTAACGATGCCTGGCCAAGCCACCTAATTTTTAAAGGGATAAGTTCATAAAACAATTTCTTAGCAAATTTTTTATTACCCATAAGATTATCATCTAAAAAACCAATTAAGGGATGTTTTATCTCTTCGATCTCCTTAATAATATCTTTTATCTCGCGATTACGAAAGGAACGACCAAAGAAAAGAGAAACCGAACAGAAATCACAATCATAAGGACAGCCACGCGTTGCCTGCAAGATAGAAGTGAAATAATAACCTTTATTTTTAAAAACCTCCCTTTTCGGAGAGATAATATCTCTGCTATCTACTCTTTTTCCGTAATAGATTGGTTTTAATTCGTTTCTTTTGAAATCTTCGATTACTTCTCGCCAGACATATTCTGCCTCACCAACTACCACACAATCACCATATCTTAATGCCTCTTGCGGCAATATTGAAGGATGAATACCACCAAAGATAACCTTGGCACCAATTTTTTTAAAATTCTGAGCAATCTTATAAGCCCGCGGAGCAGTGGCGGTCATCACAGTAATTCCAACTAAATCGGCACCACATTCATAGTTGATATCTTCTAAATTTTCATCAACATAAGAAACCTCAACATCTTCTGGTGTCAAAGAGGCAAGAATTCCTAAAGAGATTTGGGGCATCCGAAAGGCTTTTCCTTTTAACCTTCGCTCTTTCTCATCTTCCATCGCTGGCACTACTAATAATAATTTCATAACACTCAATTATAAACCTAAAAAAGATTAAAGTCAAAAGAAAGATATCTTGATTTTTTTTCTAAATTATGTTATAATTAATCAATCTGAGAAGTTAATTGTCTAAATGATTCGTTTACTGGCTTCCAACAAGGGTGGGGTTGGAAGCCAGTTTTTTATTTGACTAAAAATTTTTTTAAAATATATTTAATTAATGATTTTTCTCTTCCTTCTTTTCTTCCAAATTGATAAAGAAATCTTAGTAAATGATGACACAATTGGCGGCACTCTCCAATATTATCCAGCAGTTGCTATTGATAGTTTTTCCAATTTTTATGTCGTTTGGTTGGATTATCGGACAAATGATTATGATAGTGATATCTACTTACAAAAATTAGATATCTTCGGAAATAAAATTGGTAGAAATATCAATCTTATTGAAGACCAGCCATCAAGAAATATTTGGAATTATAGTAATGGTGCACCTGATATAGCTATTACTCGAGATAAAATTGTTATTGTCTATTCTGACAGAAGAAGAGGAGATTTAGATATCTATTGTCAGTTTTTTAATTTAAATTTAGAACCTGTTTCTCCAATGATTATTTTAAATGATGACCGGCTAAATTTAAATCAAGATTTTCCAAAAGTAGCAATCGCACAAAATTATTATCTCTTCGTTTGGGAAGATTGGCGAGAAGGATTACGAACAATTTATGGTCAGATTTTAGATGCCTATTTTAATTTTATTTCAACAAATTTTCGGATAAGTGAAATAAGCGGTGATGAACAATCTCAACCAGCAATCACCGCTTATAAGGAAGGTTTTCTTGTTACTTGGACGCAAAAGATTGGGAATAATTGTTATCTTTATGGAAGAAGGTTTTCTAAAACCGGCACACCTTTAGGAAACAGTTTTCCTATTTTCCCTTTTTCTGCCAAAAATTCTTTTTGCGCAATGGATAAAAAGGGCAACTTCTTTGTTGGTGGTGAAGAAGAAACCGGTGCTTACCGAAATATTTATCTTATTCTTTTTGACTCTACTGGTCAACCTCTGACTTCACCAATTCTTATTAACGATACCTTTCCAATAAATTGGGATAGACAACCAGCAATTGCTACTTTACCTGATCGAAGAAAAACAATCGTTGTTTGGTGTGATACCCGTGAAGGTTGTAAGATTTATGGTCAATTTATCGATTCCTTAGGTAATAAAATCGGCAACAATTTTCCTATCTCTAACCTTTCAACTGGTCAAATAACTCCCAAAGTGGCTTTGGTAAATGAAATGATCTATTTAGCAGTTTGGGAAGATTCCCGAGAGAATAATCCTGATATTTATGCCTTCCATCCGCTAAGAAGAGATTTTAAGGTTAACGACGATTTTGCCTCCTCTATTCAAGATTTTATGTGCGTCGGAATTGATGAAAGAGGAATTTCCTTGGTCGTTTGGGTTGATAAGCGTAATGGTTTTTGGGATACGGATATTTATGGACAATATTTTGATAATTTAGGAAACAAAATTGGCAATAATTTCCGAGTAAATGATGAGGGAAAAGGAAATGATAATACCTTTCCTTTTTTGGCGGTTAACAAAAAAGGTAGAACAGCAGTTGTTTGGAACGATAATCGGGAAGGAAATTATAATGTTTATTATCAAATCTTTGATGAGAATAGAGAGCGGGTTGGTTTAAATATTAGAGTAAGTGAAAATTCCTTTTCCGGACCTTGGCCACCTTCTTTTGTTTCAATAAACGATTCCGGTGATTTCATTATTACTTGGAGCCCCCTTAATGAAGTTATTCCTTATTGTCAACTTTATAGAAAAAATGGTGAACCAATTGGCAGAAACTTTCGGGTTAGTGAAAGAGGTTATCGTCCTTTTCCTTACTTAAACAATGATAAAAGTTTTTGGGTTTGTTGGGATGACGAATATATTTACTTAAGAAAGTTTGATTCCCTTTATCAACCATTAACACCACCAATCAGAATTACTCATCATCCCAATGTTTCTGGACCTTTTATTATAAAAGACAAAAATAATGTGGTATGGATTTCTTGGATGGATATACGGGGAGGTGCCTGGGAAATTTACGGCTGTCGGTGTAATGAAAATGGAATAATTGGTCAAGAATTTAAAATCAACGACGATAATATTATCTGTGAACATTGGTTTCCCATTTGGAGTTATGACGGTGACACTACTTTATATATCACTTTTACTGATTTCCGAGAAGAAGGGAATTTAAATGTAATGGCACAAAAGTTTCATATTAGCGGTCGAAAGATTGGTGGGAATTACTGTATCCATTCTGACCCTTATCCTTATGTTCATCAATGGGCTTGGCAAAGTTGTGCAGCAAATTCTAATTATGTAGCTTACGCTTGGATAGACAATAGAAATTTAAGAAGTTGGGATGTTTATTTCAAATTAACCTCTCATCAAACAAATATTAATGAAAACATTTTTAAAAAACGTACGATCTTCTTAAAAAAGAAAGATATAGAAATTATTAAAAATTATTTCGCTTTTGCTGAGATTTATGATAAAAATGGAAATCTATTAAAATTTGAAAATTTAAGTAAAATCCCTAAGGGAATTTATTTCCTCAAAGATAAGATTTCCAAAGGGGCAAAAAAAATTATTATCTTTTAATTCGGTGATTTAAATAGATATTTTCCCAAATCGGTTTTGTAAGATTCTCCAGTTCCTTATCGTAATTTGCCATTTTTTCTACATACTCTTCGGCACGTAAATTTTCCTCCGGAGCATAATCAATTGGTCTTGCCCCATATTCTTCAATCATTTTTTTGGCAGTCAAAAAATGATCCCTTATCGGACAAGGTCTTAACCAATCACCACTCGCTTTACCACCAGATAAAAACCCATACCTCTTCTGCCACTCCCTTATTCTCTTAAAAAAAGGTGTAAATAAAACTTCGTTTATCGTGCCACCCTGATTATATATATCAATTATATTACTCACCGCATAAGGGAAAAAGACACAAGGCGCACAATCACCATGCCAATTAATGTGAAAATATCCTCCCTCCCTACCACCAGCAATACAACCATAAGATACTGTTCCGTGGTTCCAGAAATCAGCAAGCATTACCTTTTTCTTTTTCACTATCTCCCAACTCCTCTGCCACATCCATACCCGCTGATTTGGACTCGGCATTAAACCAGGATCAGCATCCCGTCCAATCGGCATATAATGAAATAACCAACCATAAGCCGCTCCCATCTTGAAAAAGAAAAAGTCAATAAACTCATCCGAAAGTATCTCCTCACAATTATACCGCGTCGCCGTTAATGAAATACCAAATAAAACCTTGTTCCTCTTTAACCTCTCCATCACCCCTAAGATTTTCTCAAAAGCACCTTCTCCCCTCCTTTTATCGGTCGTCTCTTTAAAACCTTCCACTGATATCGCCGGCGTCACATTCCCTATCTCCGCCATCCTTCTCGCTTTCTCCTCATCTATCAATAAACCATTCGTATAAAATAAAAAGATAGCATCAGGAAATTTGCTCAAAAGAGAAAGTAGGTCCTCTCCCTTATCTTTATACATCAATGGCTCTCCACCAGAAATAACAAAAAACCTCACCCCCCAAAGATTAAAAGCCTCTTTTATTATCCTCTCAAATACCTCTTTGGGCAATTTATCAGTCTCTTTTGCCGCATCCGCATAACAACCATAACACCTTAAATTGCACGCCTTCGTTGGCGAGATAACTAAAAAGCCCGGCGGTCCTTCTCCATATTTTTCTCGCCATTCTTGTTTAATTCTTGGACCATCCTTATTTTGGAAAATCGCTCTTAAGAAAGTATTCAAAGAATTTATTGACCAAGAAACCCTGAGAGCCGAATTTAACATCGCATAAATCATATAATAGAGGTCTAAACCAACTTGATAAGAAGTCGTGTGCTCTTTATTCAAACAAACTTCTTTTAACTTCGGTGAAAAGAGGTTAAAAATAAGTTTAGAAAATCCCCTTATTGCCGAAAGAGGAATCAACCGGTCTAAATTTGCCCCTAATTTAATTGTTCTAATTATTAAATTCTCCTCTCTTTTCATTTCAAAAAATTATAATAAATTTTGCCTTTTCGTCAATAATTGAGTTATTATGATTAATTAATAAATACTCACTCTTTAAAATTAAATACCTCATAAAACCGAAACCACCCTTTAGAAAATTATCTTATTTATTTTTAGAAACTAATATTGAGAGTTTATCGAATTCTTAGTTCTAATCATTTATCTTATCAATAAGAGAGACTAAATACTATACTATCTCCTATACAGCTCCCTTCTTCTAAGAGTGTAAAATCCCCCTGTTCTATAAATCTAACGCTTTGAAAATATATAAAAGGGATAATTATTTAGCCACTAAATAAATAGGATAACAAGCGTTAAGCACCTCCATTTTAGACTTTTTTCTAAGTCTAATAACATCTTTATTATATAACACCAGTATTTTATTTTAATTCCCAAAATTCTAAATCTAATATCTTTTATTAATTTATCTATTTCCCCCATATATATAATACGAAAAAACAACCCTAAAGGTTACCACTTTTTTTATTATTGACTTTTAATTATTTTTAATTATTATATAAAAAGAGATTTTTGCTCTTTGAAAATTGGGAGCGATTTAAAAAGGAAAGTTTCGTAGGTCAAATTACTGAATTAGGAAAAGAAGATTTTGTATAATCTCAAAAGGCTTAAAAAATAGGGGGGATGATACAAAATTGCTAAACCTTTTAAAAATAATGATTTATATTAAAATTTAGTAATTTATATCAATAAATAAATTGGCAGTATCAGTAAGAAAATGGGAGAAGATACAAAAAGGCAGTTTAAGTCAAGAAAAATCAAAAGGATAAAAAGCCAAGAGTCAGAATTCCTTCCCTGATTAAAAAGGGATTGCGACCGAACGCTGGTGTAGGGACCCCATTTCTGTGGGAGTTGGAATTTGTTTTTCTTCAAAATTCCTTCCCTGATTAAAAAGGGATTGCGACTTTTTAAAATATTTTCATATGTCTCAAAAGGTTTTAGATTTCCTGTCGCAAAGTCATTCTTTAGTCAAAATTCCTTCCCTGATTAAAAAGGGATTGGTTATACAAATTGGGAATGTCGAATGCGGAATGTGGGAAAAATTGCAAATCAACTTCTTGCTATCTTCATATAGCCAGTAGCAAAACAGCAAAGCGAAAGGGTGATAATAATATTAGTAATCTTAATTCTTAATTTCGCATTCCGCATTTGTTAACCCTTCCCTGATTAAAAAGGGATTTTAAGATATTTTTTTAGGGAAGTTAATAGCCGGTTGGTTTTTTTTAAATTATAAATATAATTTGACAAGTAAGGAATTTAAAATGAAAATTTTGGAAGTTAAGGTTTATTCTTAAAGCAGAGGAGAATCTTGTTTTACCAGTTTATAAAGGCTCAGTATTAAGGGGTGCTTTCGGTTATGCCCTAAGAAAAATCTTTTGTGCTTTTCCTCAACGGGATTGTAAAAAATGTCTGCTATAACTTTTAACATACCTTGGTAAAACCTTTTTTCCTTTCTTTTCTCTCTTTCTCCGATTATTTTTCTTATATAATTCCAGTTTTTTCTTTGATTTTTTAAGAAGTCCTCTTCCTAATTTGGCTTATAGTTTTTCCTTGGTTATATGCTTCTTTATTCATTATTATTTTATAATCCTTTGTATAGAAACATAGGTGTCCCTTTTTAATTTTCCTATTCTTTTTAATTCTTTTTAACTCTTTTTGGGAAGCCTATTAAATTAAGAAACTTGTTGATAATTTCCATACATCTTCTATTTTAACACCTTTATTAACCTGGTAACAATGTCTTAACACACTTGTTTTTTTTATCTCCTTGATTTTAAAATATTTTTAATTATAATCTTTTGTTTGAAATTACCGTGAGAAAATTAAAATTTAAAATTAATGAAAGAATCTCATAAAATCATCAACTTTATTCTCTTTCTTTCAGCATTAATAACTTCTTTATTGATTATCTTTATACTATTTTTTTTATTATCTTCGGGTTTAAGATTATTCAAATTTGTTTCTTTTAAAGATTTCTTTTTCAATTCTATTTGGAATCCTACAGGATATTTTAAAAACGATTATGGTTTATTACCAAATTTATGGGGAAGTTTTATAGTTACCTTCTTAGCATTGATTATTGCTGTTCCCTTCGGTATTCTCTCAGCAATTTTCTTAAGTGAAGAACTAAAAAAGATTCCCTGGTTATATAATTTTGTAAAAGGGATAATTGAACTTTTTGCTGCTTTTCCTTCGGTAATTATTGGCTTTTTTGGTTTAGTTTATTTAGCACCTTTAATTCAAAAAATTTTTTCCCTACCAAGTGGTTTATGTGTTTTAAATGGCGGAATTATCCTGGCATTAATGTGTTTACCAACAATTATTTCTATCTGTGAAGCAAGTATCTCTCAGGTTCCTTTAATTTATAAAGAAGCCAGTTATGCCTTAGGTGTCTCCCGCTTCCAGACCGCTTTAAAAATTGTCCTACCCGCAGCAAAATCAGGAATAATCGCAGGAATTTTATTAGGTTTTGGTCGAGCAATTGGTGAAACAATGGCGATGTTAATGGTGTTAGGAAATTCTCCAATAATTGCCAAATCTCTCTTTCAACCAACAAGAACTTTAACAACCACGATTGCTATCGAAATGGGCGAAACCGCAAAAAATACCCCTCATTTCTTTGCTCTATTTATGCTCGGAGTAATTTTATTTATTATCTCTTTTATTGTTAATTTAATTGGTAACTATTTTGCTCAAAAAAGGATAAAGGTAGTAATATGAAGTTAAGAAGTTCTTTTTATTTTTATCTTTTAGCAATTCCTTTGTTTCTCTTTCTTTTTATAATTATCTTTATCACTGTTTATTTAATTGCCAATGGTTATCCCGTTTTAAAATTCCGTTTCTTATTTTCTTATCCGGAAGAGCAAATGACCCAGGGAGGTATTTTCCCAGCAATTTTTGGCTCAATTTATCTTACGATTTTTGCCTTTCTCTTTGCCATCGTCCCTTCTCTTTTATCAGGAATTTATTTTGCTTATTATGCTAAGGATAACCTTTTAACTTTTACTCTGCGAACTTTAATAAAAAGTTTAAGTGGTTTACCTTCTATTGTCTTTGGTCTTTTTGGTTTAACCTTTTTTGTCCGAACTTTAAATATTGGCCTCTCTTTACTTGCTTCTTCATTAACCTTATCAATTCTTTCTATCCCCTATTTAATTACCACTACCGAAGAGGGTCTTTTAAGTGTTCCCCATACTTTTTACGAAGCAGCAGTTGCTTTGGGTATACCTAAATGGACAGCAATTAGAAAAATAATCTTGCCCGAATCAAAACCAATCTTACTTTCCGGAATTTTTCTCGCCTTTGCTCGGTTGGTTGGTGAAGTCGCACCAATTCTTTTTACCGGTGTTGCCTTCTATTTAAAGAAAGTTTCTCTTTCTCCTTTAGATCGATTTATGGCTCTTCCTTATCATATTTATATTCTTGCTACCCAACACGAGAAGATTTTAAAAGTAAGACCAATCGCCTTTGCTTCCTCGCTTATTTTACTTTTCTTCGCTCTTTTCTTCGGAATTATTGCTTATATTTTAAGAATGAAAATAAAAAAATATTATTAAGATGAAAACAAAGATCAAATTTGAGAACTTTTCTCTTTGGTTTGGAGAAAAGGTAATTTTAAAAAACATCAATTTAGAAATTCCCGAAAAGAATGTAACCGCCATTATGGGACCTTCTGGTTGCGGAAAAACAACCCTTTTACGCTCTATAAACCGAATGAATGATTTAATTCCCAATGTAAAAACCTGCGGAAAAGTTTTTATTGACGACGAAAATATTTATAGTGAATATGTCAACCTTTTGGCTTTAAGAAAAAAAGTTGGTATGGTTTTCCAAAAACCAAATCCTTTTCCTAAATCAATCTACGAAAATATTGCCTTTGGTTTAAAAGTTCATAAGTTTAAAAATATCAAAGAGAGGGTAATCAAAGCCTTAATGGATGCCAATCTTTATGAGGAAGTTAAAGATAATCTCCTTTACAGCGCCCTAAACCTCTCCGGTGGTCAACAACAAAGACTATGTCTTGCTCGGGCGATTGCCATTGAACCTGAGATTATCTTATTAGACGAACCCGCCAGCGCCTTAGATCCAATCGCCACTGCCAAGTTGGAAGAACTTATCCATAAATTAAAGAAAGATTATACGATTGTGATCGTTACCCATAATATGCAACAAGCGGCAAGAGTTTCTGACTATTGTGCCTTTATGTATCTGGGTGAACTCGTCGAGTTTGGCAAAACCGAAGATATCTTTGTCCGACCAAAAGATAAAAGAACCGAAGATTTCCTTTTGGGAAAATATGGTTAATATTGACAATTTTCTTAAAATTTTCTATAATTAAACATGTTAGAAGAAAAGTTGACAATTTTGAAGGAGAAGATTATTGAATATGCAACCCATATTGAAAAAATGTTGGAAAAGGCAATGAAAGGATTATTGGATAAAGAAAAGGAGATTTTAAAAACAGTTATTGAAGAAGACGAAAAGAAGGCAAATGATTTAGAGATTGAAATTGATGAACTTTGTATCGATTTGATTGCCCTTTATCAACCAAAAGCAAAGGATTTGCGAACAATCCTTATGATTTTAAAGATGAATAATGATTTTGAAAGGATTGGTGACCACATTGTAAATATTGCCCAGAGTGCAGAATTTCTTATTGAAAGAGAGCCGGTAAAACCTTTGATTGATATCCCCAGAATGGCTAATGAGGCAAGTAAGATGCTAAAAGATGCGGTAAGGGCTTTTATGGAGGAAAATTCAATCTTAGCAAAAAATGTTTGCGAAAGAGATTTTTTAATTGATAATCTGCGTGACCAAATTTTTCGGGAACTATTTACCTATATGCTCTCTGACCCAAGAACAATTGAAAGGGCTTTTCATTTAATTAGAATCACCCAGAACTTAGAAAGAATTGCCGATCTCTCTACCAATATCGGCGAAGATGTTATCTATAT
>JBDRVN010000030.1:0-21005 GCA_039801885.1 Caldifarciminota bacterium | reverse complement strand
TTTAAATTTCCTGATGATGAGAAGATTACTGATGGTATTTATTTAATAAAAACTGGTGGGCATACTGTTGGTCATCAAATTGTTCTAATCCAAAGTGAAGGAGAAACCTGCTGTTATTTAGGTGATTTAATTCCTACTTTGAGCCATTTAAAAATCCCTTATATAATGGGCTACGACTTATTCCCCTTAGAGACAATGAAAGTTAAAGAAGAGCTTTTAAAAAAGGCGAAAAAAGAAAAATGGTGTTTAGTTTTTGAACATGACCCAAATGTTGGGATGATTAAATTTATTAACGAAGAAGAGTATTTGGTTATCTTTTGAAAAGGAGGCACTAATGGATGAAAAAGAGGCAAAAAAGGAGATTGAAAGATTAAGAAAAGAGATAAGGTATCATGATTATCGTTATTATGTTTTAAATGACCCCGTTATTTCTGATTATGAATATGATATGCTTTATAAAAAACTTGTGGAATTGGAAAAGAAGTTTCCCCATTTAATAACTCCGGATTCGCCAACCCAAAGAGTTGGTGGTGAACCTTTAAAAGAGTTCAAATCGGTTATTCACGAAATTCCAATGCTCTCTTTAGATAATACCTATTCTTATGAGGAGTTAAAAGAGTTTGATAAAAGGATAAGAAAGAGTGTGCCCAATGTTCATTATCTTTGCGAATTGAAAGTGGACGGCGTTGCTGTTTCTTTGTTATACCGAGATGGAAAGTTTATTCGGGGAGCAACAAGAGGTGACGGTCATAAAGGAGATGATATCACTTTAAATTTGAAAACAATTAAAACTTTACCCCTTAATCTATTAACCGATAATCCTGATTTTTTAAATATGGAAGTAAGGGGAGAAGTGTTTTTAACCAAAAAGCAATTTTTAGAATTGAATAGAGAAAGAGAAGAAGAAGGTGAGCCACTTTTTGCTAATCCAAGAAATGCCTGTGCCGGTAGTTTAAAACTTCTTGATCCAAAGGAAGTAGCAAAAAGAAATTTAGATATCTTTATCCATACTATTCCCAAACCACCATCAGAAAAATATGATTCTGATTATCAAGTTTTAGAAAAATTAAAAGAGAGCGGTTTTAAAATTATTCCCCATTCCGAAGTATTAAAATCAATTAATGAAGTAATTTCTTACTGTGAAGAATGGAAGGATAAAAAAGAAGATTTGCCTTATGAAGTTGATGGTATTGTTATCAAGGTAGATTCTTTTAAACATCGGTTTGAACTTGGTGAGACAATCAAAAGTCCGCGTTGGGCAGTGGCTTATAAATACCCACCAAAACAGGCAACAACGAAAATAAAAAGAATTTATGTCCAAGTTGGCAGGGTTGGCACTTTAACACCTGTTGCCGAATTTGAACCGGTCTTTTTATCAGGAACAACTATCACCCATGCTACTTTACATAATTATGATGAGATAAAAAGAAAGGATATAAAAATTGGTGATTGGGTAATTATTGAAAAAGCCGGTGAAGTTATTCCGCAGGTTGTAAAGGTAGTTAAAGATAAAAGGACAGGAAAAGAAAAGGAATTTAAAATGCCGGAAACCTGTCCGGTTTGTGGCGGTAAAGTAGTAAGAGAAGCGGAAGAAGTTGCCTATCGCTGTATCAATGCCAGTTGTCCTGCTCAAATAAAACGAAGAATTATCCATTTTGCTTCTCGTCAAGCAATGGATATTGAAGGATTAGGTGAAAAATGGGTAGAGATTTTTGTTGATAAAGGTTTTATTAAAGACTTCTCTGATATTTATAAATTAAAATTTAAGAAGAACGAGATATTAAAGTTAGAAAGGATGGGAGAAAAATCAACAGAAAATTTATTAGCGGGAATCGAGAAAAGCAAAAACCGTCCTTTCCATCGGGTATTATATGCCTTAGGGATTAGACATATTGGTTTAGGAACTGCTCAAATCTTGGCAAATGCCTTTAATAATATTGATGAACTAATGAAGGCATCAAAAGAAAGATTGTCATCAATTAGCGGTATCGGTCCGATTGTTGCTGAAAGTATTTATAACTTTTTCCATACAAAAGAAAATATTGAATTAATTAATAAATTAAAGGAAGTAGGAATAAATTTTGAAAGGGAAAAGAAAGAAGAAAAGAAGATTCTTACTGGTAAAACTTTTGTTGTTACCGGCACTTTAAAGAATTTTACAAGGCAACAAATCCATGAATTGATTTTATCTCTGGGCGGTAATGTAGCAACTTCGGTTAGCAAGAAGACAGACTATTTAATCTGTGGTGCTGACCCAGGCTCAAAATTGGATAAGGCAAAAGAACTGGGAATAAAGATAATCGGTGAAGAAGAATTTTTAGAGATGATTAAAGGAAAATAATTGAAAAAATTAAATGAAAAAAATATTAAAATTTTTCTTTATCTTTTTCTTTCTTTTCTGTCCCAAAATGAAAAAAGAGAATAAAGAAGAGTATTATAATAAATTAAGGGAAAGGATGGTAAAAGAGCAGATTGAGGCAAGAGGAATTAAGGACCAACGGATATTAAAGGCAATGAAAGAAGTAAAGAGACATCTTTTTGTACCAGAAACCTTTCAGAATGAAAGTTATAATGATTATCCCTTACCGATTGGTGAAGGACAAACTATTTCCCAACCTTTTATTGTTGCCTTAATGACCTATCTTTTAGAACCGGAAACAAGTGATAAGGTATTGGAGATCGGTACCGGTAGTGGCTATCAGGCAGCAGTTTTATCGTTATTAGTAAAAGAAGTTTATACAATTGAAATTATTGAGAAATTAGCAAAGGAGGCTGAAAAAAGATTAAAAGAACTTGGTTATCGTAATGTCAAAGTAAAATGGGGCGATGGTTTTGAAGGCTGGCAAGAGTATGCTCCCTTTGATAAGATAATCATCACCTGTGCCTTGCCTTATATTCCTAAACCTTTAAAAGAACAACTTAAAGAAGGTGGTAAAATTGTTGCGCCAGTGGAAAGAAATGGCATGCAAGTCCTTTCATTATTTACTAAAAAAGAAGGAGAATTAATCGAAAAGGTTTGTGATTATGTCCGCTTTGTTCCAATGCGTGGTAAGATTGAAATTGAACAAGAAGAAAAGTGAAAAAAGAAACTTTTTTAACCCTTGATTCGGATATCCAATATCTCAAAGGAATTGGACCAAAAAGGGCAAAAATTTTTTACAAATTAAATATCTTTACAGTTGAAGACCTCCTTTACCATCTTCCCTATCGTTATTGGAATTTAAAGGATATAAAAAAAATAAAGGATTGTAAAGTTGACGAAGAAGTTACAATTAAAGGTAAGATTATTCTTGTTGGTGAAAAAAAGACAAAAACAAAAGGCAATGTCATTGAACTTATCTTATCGGATGGAACTGATTATCTCCATTGTGTCTGGTTTAATCGACCCGATTTAAGATATAAATTTCAAAGAGACCAGGAATTAGTTGTTTCAGGCAAAATTTATTTTTACAAACAAAAGGAGATGGTCAATCCCTATTATGAACTTATAAACGAAAATAAAAAGATATATGCCGGCACAATCATTCCCATTTATCCTTTAACCGAAGGACTTTCTAACTGGGATATAAGAAGGGCAATAAAACAGGCATTAGAAAAAACTTATTCTTTAATTGAAGAAGACATGCCTTTAGAAATTATCAATAAATACTCTTTTTATTCTAAAAGGGAATCCTTTAAAAAAATCCATTTTCCAGAAGATTTAAAAGAGGCGGAAAGGGCAAGAAAAAGATTAGCCTATTCTGAACTTTTCTATTTTGAACTTATTTTAGCCTTAAATAAAAAGAAGTATGAAGAATTAAAAACTTCGCCGACTTTTAAGACTGATGGTGAATTAACCAAGAAATTCCTTAATAATCTACCTTTCCAATTAACCCCTTCCCAAATAAAAGTCATAAAAGAGATTGAAGAAGATTTAAGAAAAGGAAAAAGTATGACAAGACTGCTTCAAGGAGATGTCGGTAGCGGCAAGACCGTAATTGCTCTTTATACCTCATTAATCGCGATTGAAAATGGCTATCAAGTAGCAATGATGGCACCAACTGAAATCCTGGCTGAGCAACATTTCTTTAATTGGTGTAAAGAACTTTTAAAGTTAAATGTCAGGAGTGCTTTATTAACAAGCAGTGTTAGTAAAAGAGAGAAAGAAAAAATATGTTTAAAAATTAGCCAAGGTGAGATTGATTTGGTTTTTGGTACCCATGCTTTATTAGAAGGTGATGTTAATTTTAAAAATTTGGGGTTAGTGATTGTTGATGAACAACATCGATTTGGTGTTATGCAAAGAGCCACTTTACTTGCCAAAGGTAATAATCCCCATTTTTTGGTTATGACCGCTACACCGATACCAAGAACTTTAAGTTATATTCTTTATGGTGATTTAGACATTTCAACCATACCAGAAAAACCACCGGGCAGAGGAAAGGTGATTACGAAATTAATCAGTGTAAAAGCAAGAGAAAGACTGGTTGAAAAAATAAGAAAAGGATGTTTAGAAGGTAATCAGGTATATTGGGTATGTCCAACAATTGAAGAGAGTGAAAAATTAACTTTAAGGGCGGCAACCAAGGTTTATGAAGAGATAAAAAATACTTTTCCTGATTTAAAGGTTGCCTTAATCCACGGCAGAATAAAAAGCGAGGAAAGAATGAGAATAATGGAAGAGTTTAAAAAGGGAAATATCCATATTTTAGTAACAACAACCGTTATTGAAGTTGGTGTTGATATTCCTAATGCTTCAATAATGGTGATTGAACATCCGGAAAGGTTTGGTCTTGCCCAATTACACCAGTTAAGGGGAAGGATTGGCCGAGGCGAAAAAGATTCTTACTGCTTTTTAATATTACCCAATATCAGCGATGAAAAAATTCTATTGAGATTAAGTTATTTTGTCAAAAGTGATGACGGTTTTTATCTGGCAGAAAAAGATTTAGAATTAAGAGGTCCGGGTGAATTCTTTGGCACCCGACAGCACGGATTACCGGAATTTAAGATTGCCGATTTGATAAAAGATAAAGATTTATTATTAATGGCAAAAAGGGATGCCTTCAAAATAATTGAAGAAGACCCAAATTTAATAAAATTTGAAAACAGGATAATCAAAGAGAATTTATTAAGGAAATTTGCCGACAAAGTGGAATTGGCAAGGGTGATATAAATCTTTAAGGAAGTTTAAATTCAATATAAAAGGTTTCTTCTAAGTTTTCTAATAGTGCCGATACGACGCTACCTATATTAGTTTTTCTTAAAATATAATAATTTATCTTTTTCCCTTCAATCTTAATTGGAAGAATGATTTTCCTTACCTTTCTTTCTTTAAGATTTATTTTATATATTACCGGCTGCTCCTCTTCCTTAATTAAAGCATAACCAAAACCATCTGACAATAAAAAATCCAAAATACGCCGTTTAAAATTTTTCTTATATGCTTCCACTAAATAACCCACAGGGTCTTTGGAATAAGAAATAGAAGGCGACACAAGGGAAGAATTCTCAAATAATATAATTGAATCAAGCAAGTTAAATTTTTGATTATAAATATACACTATTCCCGAATATCTATCAGTGAGATAATATTTATCTCCATAAAATTTTACAAATCCGTCGCAAAGAAAATAACCCATTTTTAATTCTTCAAACTGCTTATTTAGTCTGCCAAGAAAACAAAGGAAATTAACTTCTGAGTCATAGATGGCGAATTGATATAAATGTTCCTTATAAAACTCATTGGTAAATGGATTTTCTTCAGGTGGTATCTTTAACTCATCTAATACTTCACCTCCATAAGGCCAACCTTTGCTGAATAAAGCAAATATCAATCCAGTTTGAGGAATAACCGAGATATCAGTATGTTTAATTAGATAAGAGATGTCTAAAGGAGGCTGTTTAAATAGAAGATATTTTAATATTTTATTAGAAAAGATACTCTTTCTAATAAGACAACGAGCATTAAAATAACTTATATTTGTATCTTTTCCTTTTATATCAATCTCAATTCTTGGTAAAGAAGCACTAATAAAAATGGTAGTATCGTCATAAAATTGGGGGTTAAAATACATTGGATTTAAAACATTCATCTTTTTTAATATTACATAAATATTCTCAGGAACATTAACGAACATTCTCTCTTCTATTGAATCAGGATATAAAACATTCAACATTTTGCCAGTTATTAAATCAAAAATATAAACGCTATAGGAAAGATTATCCCTTAAAGCAAGATAAGTTCCTGAAGGATTAATACTAATATAAAAAGTAGAAGAAAGCGGATGTTCTTCAGTATCATAAAGTTTTAATTTTTTTACAAATATTGGCTTATATTTTTCTCCTTTTATCTTTACTTTTTTAAGAGATATGGTTTCCCTTTTAATTTTAGGTTTTGATAAGTCAGCAATAAATTCTGAGACAGTAATTGAATCAATTTTTCCCATTAAAGAAAAAGAAGAAAGCAATTCGCCTTTAGGAAGATAAAATTTGGTAACAAAAGGAACCTCAAAAATACTGCCAGAAAAATAAAAGAATTTCAGGAATTCTTCATTTACTATTTTTTGATAATCTGCTAAAAATCTTCTTCTTTCAAGATACTTTTCCGTCGCCCGTCTTTTATTAGATATCGCAAGAAGAATGATATCATTTTTAATACTCTGCTTGCGTAAATGTTGAATAAAAGAATTTATTCCTATTTCGACTCGGGCAGCCACCATCGGTGGCACCATAAATACATAAACAGTATCTGATTTATAAGGGATATTTAAATTTTTAAAAAACCTCTCAATTGATTTATTAGTTCCTTCTAATTGATACATTCGGTGAATCTGTTTTTCCCATTCTAATTTAGCAAAAAGAAAAGAAATTAAAAAAAGAGGGAGAAGAATATTTCTTCCCCCTCTTCTCCTTGTTAAAAGCCCCATTCTTATTCTTCTAAAGGTTCGATAATTTTTATCTTAAGGTCCGCGCCCTGCACTTCTGTGGCATCCGCTGGAAGAGGTTCCTCTAAAATAACCAAATATTTTTGTCCAGTATTAGCATCTTGAATTACAATTTCATTTCCGTTGGAAGCAGAAAATACTATTTCAGCACATTTTCCACCAGAGTCAGGACACACCTTTGGAGGGACAAGTTGAATTCCTCCGTGGCCATAAATTGTTATTGTGACTGCTTCACTACGAATGGGAATGAAAAGAAAACCAATAATAAGAAAACCAATAATTAAAAATAAGAAAAATAAATTGTTAATATATTTTACCATAATTCCTCCTTTTTATTTTATGGTTTTTTAAAAATAATTTCAATATCTTCATTATCAGCATCCCTACATATATAAATATAGGCACGAAAAAAAAAGTCAAGGGAAATTTTTAATTATTTGATTTTATAATTTTTTAAGTTATATATTTCTTATGAGAAAAGTTCTTTTAATTTTCTTATTTATTATTTCAATAATTTTACCTTTAATTTATCTTTCGCAGAATAAAGAACTCTTTTTAGTCTATGATGATAGTTATATCACTTTAACCTTTGCTAAAAATCTCTTTCAGTATAAAGGGCTTACTTTTGATGGCAGATATTTTAATGAAGGCGCTACTTCCCCTTTACATATTTTTCTAATCTCTTTTTTCAACCTCTTTTTCCATAATCTACCTTTATCAAGTATTATCTTAGGTATTTTCTCCTATTTCCTTTTAATCTTTTTAACTTATAAATATTACAAATTAATCTTTAACGAAAAAATCGCTCTTATCTCCTCTTTCTTAACTGCTACTACTGGTCTAATTATCTTTGATGCCTTATCAGGTTTAGAAACACTTCTTTTTATTGATTTTATTCTTTTAACCTTATATTTTTTTGAAAAGAAAAACCTACTTTTTGGCATATTTTTGGCTTTAGCAATTTATACCCGACCCGAGGGAATATTTTTAGGAGTTGCCCTTTTTATTTATCTAATATTTAAAAGAATAAAATTAAAGGAATTATTCCCTTTTGCAATTACCTTTTTAATCCTTCTCCCCTTCTTTATTAGTAACTATAAAAATACTCATTCTTTCCTTCCCCAAACAGGAATTGCCAAGACACATTTCTTTGATGAGATAAATTTACCAATAAAAACAAAATTCCAATTTTTTTCTGATGGCTTAAAACTCTTCTATTACCAACTTTTATATCCTTTCAGTTTTCTCTTCTTTATCTTCCTTCCCTTTGCCAAAAGATTGTATGAAAAATATTATTATCTTATCTTTATCTTTCTTTTCTATTTAAGTTATCTTATTCTATTTCCTGGCTCCACTGGTCATTATTGGTGTCGTTATCAACATATCTTTTATCCTTTTGTAATCGGTGTTATTAGTTTGGGAATAGAAAACTTTTTTAAGAAAAGAATATTCTACTTTTTATTATCTTTAATTATTATTAACCAAGTTCTTTCAGTAATTGATGGCTATCAAAAATATAATAACTCTATCTTGGCAACAAAAGAGGTTTTATATGATATGAGTAATTATTTCAAAGAAAAGACCGATAAAAATGCAATTATTGCTACCCACGACGTCGGTGCCTTAAAATATTTCTCCGAAAGGGAAATCTTGGACTTGGTCGGCTTAACCAATCCGGAAATGAGAAGGTTTTATAAAAATATAAAAAGAAATGAAAGGGATATAAAAGATTATGTAACAAAAAATGCCGATTACTTAGTGATGTTTGACTTCTTTAAAATCTTTTTAAACTTCTCACCAAAAGAAGATACCAATTTTATCTATTTAGGAAGAACAAAACCAGTTTTTGGCTTAAACCAATATTATGAGGTTTACGGGATTTTGAAATAATTTAGTTAATATACTTTTACCAATTTTTTAATATATTCTTTTTCGGTGGTAAAAATTTTAACAAAATAAATACCAGTTTTTATTTCTTTAACCGAAATCTTTTGTCCTTTTGCCTTCTTTATTAATTTACCATTAACATCATAAATCTTAACGCTTTCTACGTTAGTTGGTAAAATAAGAAAATCTGGTTTTGAAGGATTGGGGAAATATTTTATCTCAAAAGAAGAAGATGATCGGCTTTCTTTTATGCTTACTTCGTCTTTTATGACAGAAATCACTGAATCTCGCGGTGTTCCACTAGCATCCACCCAAGCATGGGGAATATAAACCCTGTTTTCACGGGGATTGAGACAAAAAGGAAAAAAGGCTCCTAATCTATTAAGAGGAATGGTATCAATAACTTGACGAGTTTTTGTATCAATTATTCCAATTATTGATTGGAAAATTGGATGAATTCTCACATAACTGCAGTATATTTTTTTATTTATTGGATTATAAAATGTCTCATAAAGAGCACCACTAAAATAAATCCTATCAATTATAACGTTAGTCTCTCCGTCAATAACTGCCACATAATAATCTGCAGGAATGTAAATATTATTATATACTGTATCGTAAGAAATACTACCCCAAGAAGAAGCACCTAAGTTTATAGTCGTAATGAGAGTGTCTTTTTCAGCATCGATTATTTCTACAACTGGGTCATATATATGGGAAACATAGATTTTTTTATTTTTAAAATTATAACCAATCCCTCCGGGACGAGGTGCCACCGGAATTACTTTAATCACACTATCTATATCACTGGAAATTACTGAAACTGTTCCATCCCAAGTATTAAAACAATAGATTTTATTAAATTGGAAAGCAATACAACCTTTCACAGGACCATCGCCAATTCCATATTGAATTATCTTAATTAAACTATCTCTTTCGCCATCAAAAACAGTTACATCATTAGCATCACAATTAAAACAATAAATTTTGTTATTTATGGGATTATAAAGTAATCTACCACCTGAAGAAGGGTTTAATATTTTTAAAATTATTTGATTGATGGCACCATCAATAACTACAATTGAGTCTTGTGAGGAACCGGATACACAATATATTTTATTATTTTGAGAATTATACACAATTTCGCCAAAGGGATTATTTACAAAAATTGTGTCAATCACTTGATTTGTAGCAGCATCAATAATTGAAATACTTGAGCCTCTTCTATTCAATGAATAAACTTTATGATTAATTGGATTATAGCAAACACTAGTTGGATTTTTCCCAACAACAATTTGGGTTTCTAACCATTGATTAAAAATTAAAAATGCAATAAAAGTTACCATTTTAATTATTATTTAAAAATTGGGCAGGCTTTTGCCCGCCTGCCCAAGGGCTTTCTTTTTATATTTACCACCAAAAAAGATTAGCCACAGAACCAGTATGTACACGATATCTCGGATAAGGAGGATTTGGATCATAATATACCGCTTCATGCTCACCCACTTGTTTCCACCGGTAATATCTTATCCAGGCCGGATGCCAAGATACCCAAGAAACTCTTACATTTTCTCCATATGCTCTTTTTTCTCCTGTCCAAAGAAGAACAGGTTCCGATGTGTCTCTCTCCTGTCTTTCTGTATAAGCCCACACGATAGCACTTTCTGGTAAAAATCCTCTTGGCGCATATAAAGGTGTGAAACTCCAAGGTTCTGTTCTTTTATAGTCCGGGGGTATGTACTGGTAATTAGGGTCTAACAAAAAAGCATCAATTGGTCCAGATTGTGTTTCTGGTCGACAAATTCCACAAAAATCATTTTCCACCTTTACTTTACAACCATATATTTTTAAAGTCTCACCTGTAACAGGAGAGAGAATTATATGATAATTTTGATAATTTGGATTGGCAGGTTCAATAACACGAACTTCATCCATCACAGGGGCTCCAGGATATCGCGCCGTATCAATACCTGAACGACAGGGCCATTCTTGTTCATCTAAAAACGAACTTTGGGCAAAAATAATCAAAGGTATAAAAGTTAAAAATACCAATTTAATTACATTTTTCATTTCTTCCTCCTTTTTATTTTATGTTTTTTAAAAATAATTTCAATATCTTCATTATCAGCATCCTACATATATAAATATAGGCACGAAAAAAAAAAGTCAAGGGGAATTTTTGGCTCTTTTAACTTTAAAGATTCGCTCTAAATCCAACCTATTTTAAAGTAATAAAAGCAACCGATTTATAAGTTCTTAATTTTCAATAACTTAAATCAATTTTCCAGTTTCCTGTATGGAAACTTTTTATTTTGCCCAAAAATTAGGTAAGTATTTGAAATTTAAAGACTTAAATCAATTCTACCATTCGGATAGGGGGCTATATAGTATATAGCCTTGGAGACCGCTTTGGATTTGATTTTTTTGAGACTTTATTGTAAATTTTTCTATAATTTTACTTTTAGATTATTTAAAATTTTTTGGTTGAGAAATTTGTTGTTAATTTAAAAAGTGTTATTTATGATGGAAAAGTAGTTATCCTAAAAAATGGTAGTTTAAGATTATTTCTTAACAATCAATAAAAGAAAATAAGATAACCTATTTGGCAGACTTTTCTGATATTTTCTTTGATTGTTTTAATACTCAATAACTTGATTTTTCTTCTCTTCTCTCTATAATTGAGTATGGCAAAAGAATTGGTTAATTTAGTTTTGGATTATTTAAAAACTTTAAATGTTTCTTATGGAGATGTCCGATTGGTAAGAATTCAAGAAGAAGTAATTCGTCAAGAAAATGGCAAGGTAAATCTAATAAGACAGGAAGAGGATTTGGGAATTGGTATTCGGGTTATTAAAAATGGCGCTTGGGGATTTGCCGCTACTGCCCTTTTGACAAAAGAAGAGGTAATGAAAACAGCAAAACTGGCTTGTGAGATTGCCGAAGCTTCCGCAAGATTAAAAAGGGAAGATACTAAGATTTGTGAAATTATGCCGGTAAAAGATACCTATCAAACACCAATTGAGATTGACCCGTTTTCGGTCTCCTTGGAAGAAAAGATTAATCTCTTAATGGAGTGTGACGAAATAATGAAAAAGGTAAAAGGGATAAGAAAACGGGAAAGTGAGTTATATTTTTATAAAAAGTATCAAATCTTTGCTTCAACAGAAGATAGTTTTATTGAACAGACAATTTATCATACCGGCGGCTATATTTCGGCTGAAGCAGTAAAGGGGACGGTTACTGGTTCTCGTTCTTATCCCGGAATGATTGGTGGTCATTATAAGGCAAAGGGGTATGAGTTTATCAAAGAATTAAAATTGAAAGAAAATTGTGAACGGGTAGCCGAAGAGGCAGTTGCTTTGACAAAAGCAAGAGAATGTCCTAATATGGAAACTGATATTATTCTTGATGGCACAATGGTTGCTATCCAAGTCCACGAAACAGTTGGTCATCCAACCGAACTTGACCGGGTTTTAGGTACTGAGGTATCTTTGGCAGGAACAAGTCATTTGACAATTGATAAGTTAAACAAATTCCAATTTGCCAGTGAAATTGTTAGTATAACGGCAGACGCAACGATCCCTGGTGGTTTAGGAACTTTTGGTTATGATGATGAAGGGGTAAAGGCACAAAAAGTATTTCTAATAAAAGATGGAATTTTCTTTGGTTATTTGACATCAAGAGAAACAGCGGTTGTTTTAAATCAAAAAAGTAATGGCACAATGCGAGCTGATTCCTGGAAGTCCATTCCATTAATTAGAATGACGAATATTAATCTCTTACCAGGAACTTGGGAATTGGAAGACTTATTTGCTGATACTAAAGAAGGAGTTTATTTTGAATCGGCGGGCGCACCAAGTATTGATGATAAAAGATTAAATTATCATATCTCGTCAGAAATTGGTTGGATTATCAAAAATGGTAAAAAGACCGAAATGATAAGAAGACCTTCTTTTTCGGCTATCTCTTATGAACTTTGGCGGAAATGTGATGCCATTTGTAATGAGAAATATTGGGAAGTTTGGGGAGTGCCTAATTGTGGCAAAGGAGACCCGACCCAAGTAATGCACGTTGGTCACGGTGCAAGCCCAGCAAGATTTCGAAAAGTAAAAATTGGAGGTTAATATGTTGAAAAAAGAACAGGTAAATGAGATTATTAAGATTGCTAAAAAATATTTAAAAGGTTTAGAATGGGAGATAGGAATTGATTCAACAAATACCGGAACTACCCGTTTTGCCAATTCAATTATCCATCAGAATATGGGCGTCCATCGTCCTTTTATGTGGGTAAGAATAATAAATAAGAAGAGAATCGGAAGTTCCACCACCACTGATTTGAGTGAAGAGGGAATTAAAAATCTTATAGAGAGGGCAATAAATTTAAGTAAAAGTAAATACGCACCAAAATTAGAAACTTCTTTACCTAAGAAAACTAAAATAGAAAAAGTGAGTAAAAAAATCGTTATCTCGCCAAAAGAACGGGAAGAAGCAGTAGCAAAAATTGTTGAGGTTTGTAAGAAAAATAATCTAAATGCCTTTGGTGTTATCCACACAATAAATAGTTCTTTAGCAATTTTTAATAGCAATGGTGTAAACAATTATGCTCTCTTAAATTGGACATACACAACAATTACCGCAATGAACGAAAGTGCCTCTGGTTTTTCCTTTGCTATTGAGAAAGATTTTTATAAGATTGACTTTAAAAAATTAGCAAATATTGCGTGTGAAAAGGCACTAATGGCAAAAAATCCGAAAGATATTGAACCGGGAAAATATACTGTCTTCTTGGAGGAACCAGCCGTAGCCGAAATAATCTCTTTCCTTGCTTGGTTAGAGTTTGGGGCTAAAAGATTTTACGAAAAGACTTCTCTGATTTCTAAAAAGATTGGCAAGAAGATAACCGGTAAAAATATCACTATTTATGATGACTGGACAGATAAATTAACCCTTGGTATTCCCTTTGATTTTGAAGGTGTAAAAAGAAATAAGGTTATTTTGATTAAGAATGGAATTGCCAAAAGTGTTGTTACTGACTCTTATTTTGCTAAAAAATTAAAGATGAAAAATACTGGCCATTCTTTAATGCAACCAGCACCTTGGGGACCTTTTCCATTAAATTTGGTATTTGAGAAGGGAGATAAGAAAAAAGAAGAGATGTTAAAAAGCATTGATAAAGGAATCTATGTAACAAGATTCTGGTACACAAGGGTTGTTGACCCAGATAGAACTTTGATTACCGGAATGACGAGAGACGGAACTTATTTTATTGAAAAAGGCAAAATCGCTTATCCGATAAAAAATATGAGATTTCTTATTAATATCTATGAGACCTTAGAGAATGTAAAAATGATATCAAAAGAGCAGAAATATTATGGTGAAGAACTCTTCGGTGTGGTTGCACCTGCATTAGTAATTGAAAATTTCAATTTCCAAAGCAAGACTGAATATTGAACATATTTTTAAAATCAATAATTTATTTAGTTTTGTTTTCTTTCTTACATTTTATCTATGATTTAACCAATTTAGATTTTCTTAAACCAATCTCGGGAATTAACGAATCAGTATATCAACATCTCAAAATGGCTTTCTTTGCTTATTTCTTTGTTTCCATAATTGAGTATTTGATAATTAAAAAGATAGCAAAAAGAGATAGTTTTTGGTATTCCCGATTACTATCAACCAATATTATTCCTTGGCTTACTTTTTCTGTTTGGTATTTAGTGCCGGCAACGATTGGAAAATTGAAATCAGCAACCATAGAAATAATTTGGGCAATTTTGGCAACCTATATCTCTGGACTTTTTACTATCCTTATTGAAAGAGACACAGAAAATTTAACTTTCTCTATCCGTTTTAAGATAATTATTCTTATCTTCTTTTTCGTATCCCTTTTTCTATTTGTCAGATTCACCTATTCTTTACCTTGGATTGACCTTTTTGTAAATCCGGAAACTTTATAAATTTATTTCTTTTTGGAAAAAATATAATATAAAACTGGAATAAAAATTAAAGTTAAGATAGTAGAAAATAAAAGACCACCAATCACACTTATTCCTAAGGGCGACCATAATTCGCTTCCTTCTCCTAATTTTAATGCCAAAGGTAATAAACCAAAAATCGTTGTTAAGGCGGTCATCAAAATGGGTCTTAATCTTACTTGGCAACCTTTAATTATTGCCTCTTTTAAAGACATCCCTTCTTTTCTTATCAATTGATTTACATAATCAACATAGACAATTCCATTATTAACGACAATGCCAACTAAAACTAAAACACCAATACCGGAAATTAAAGAGAAGGTTGTATTGGTGATAAAAAGTATAAAAATAACGCCGATAATTGCCAAAGGAACAGTAAACATAATCACAAAGGGATATAAAAAGGATTCAAACTGGGCAGCCATTATCATATAAACTAAAATTATCGCAATCAAAATAGCAAAGGCTAAATCTCGATAAGATTTTACCATTTCTTCATAAGCACCGGTAATTTTTACTGAGAAGCCAATTGGCTTTTCTATTTTATCAATAATCCCTCTTACCTTCATTGCTGCCCTTCCTAAAGATTGACCAACAACATTCCCGGTAATTGTTGCTACCCTTTGAGTATTTTTGTGCTCAATTACAACCGGTGCCTTTGCCAATCTTATTTCAGCAATATCCTTTAATAAAACTTGACCAAATTGACTATTAACAAAGATATTCTCAATGTTTCTTATATCATCAATATCTTCCCTCTTTAACTTCAAAATTATCTCGTATTCCTTTCCACCTGTGCGATATTTGGTTGCTACTTCGCCAACCATCTTTGTCCTCAAAGCATAACCAATTTGATAAGGGGTTAAACCGTATAAAATTGCCTTATTTCTATCAACAACAAATTGAATTTCTGGTTCTGCCTCTTCCAAACTACCTTTTAGGTCTACTAAATAAGGTATTGTCTCAATAGCACTTATTATTTTTTTTGTTAATTCTCGGGCATTTTCTAAATTATCACCATAAATCTCAATATTTAAATTACTTCCGCCCATACCAGCAAATTGGACATAACCTCTCGTGGAAGCAACCCTAACTTTTAAGCCCGGTATCTCTTTTGCCTTTTTTCTAATATCTTCTTCCAGTTCTTTTATCCTTCCTTTCTTCTCTCTTTTTAATACCAAAGTAATTACGCCGCTGCTTGTCTTTATATCCTGGGCGATTGTTTGATAGATAGAAGCCGCACCACCCACTTGGGTGACAATCCCATCTAAATCATTTTCATATTTTTCCATAATATATTTCTCTAATTCACTTATCGCCTTATCAGCAGTGTAAAGATTTGTGCCAATAGGCATTTCGGCATTTGCTTCTAATCTTCTAATCTGCTGCTCAGGAAAGAATTCAAAACCAATTACTGCTAAAAGAGAAAGGGAGAGAATAAATAATCCTAAAATAAAAAGAACTATCAATTTTCTATGCTCTAAGGCATATTTAATAATCTTCATATAAAAATTTTCCAATCTTTCGTAGGTATCCTTAAAGAATTTTTTAATTCCTCTTTCTTCCTTTTCTTCCCATTTAAAAAATTTACTTGTTAACAAGGGAATTAATGTCAAGGCAACAACCAAAGAGGATAATAAAGCAAAAGTAACGGTTAAAGAAAGCTCTTTAAAGAATACTGATAAAATGCCCGTAATAAATAACAAAGGTAAAAAGACACCAATTGTTGTCAAGGTAGAAGCGGTAACCGCTGTCCCAACCAATTCGGTTCCTTTTTGAGAAGCCATAATCGGTTCGTAACCAAGTTCGTGATGGCGATAAATACTTTCAAAAACGACAATGCTACAATCAACAAGCATTCCAACAGCAATTGCCAAGCCGGAAATAGATAAAATATTTATTGAAAAACCAAAGAGATACATAAAGAATAAGGCAAAAAATAGAGAAAGGGGAATAGCAAAGGCAACATAAATTGTTGCCCTTAATCTTCTTAAAAAGAGAAAGAGAATAAAAACTGCCAAAACTGCTCCTAATAATAGATTATTAACCAAATTATTTATTGACCTTTTTATTAATTCGGAAGTATCAAAGACAATTAAAAAATTTATATTTTCCGGCAGTTCTTTTTGAATTTTTTCTACCTCTTTTCTTAAATTATTAGCTACCACTACCGTGTTTGCCTGTGGCTTTTTCTGGACAGCAAAAAAGATACAATCTTTTCTTTTAAAACGAACATAGTTTTCTTTCTCTTCTTTTTCCCAATTTACCTCACAAATATCTTTTAAAAATATTGGTTGATTATTCTTATAACCAACAATTAAATTTTCAATATCTCTTAAATCATTAAAACGACCCACTACCCTTAAAAGATATTTCTCATTTTGATAATTGAAATAACCAATTGGAAAATTAAGATTTTGTGCCTTTAAAGTCATTATTAAATTATCTAAGGTGATTCCCGTTTGATATAATGCCCTTGGATTGATAAATAATTTCACCTGTTCTTCAACACCACCTATTCTAATAACTGCTCCAACTCCGGAAACCCTTTGGAGACGAGCCTCCAAATCTTCCGCCATCTTTGTTAAAGTAGCCTCATCAACCTCGCCAATTAATGCTAAATTCATTACTGGTATCATTGAAGGATCAAATTTTAAAATATAAGGTTTATTAACTTCTTTGGGTAATTGGGCTAAAATTAAATCTAATTTATCCCGAATATCATTGGTTGCCGCATCTAAATCAATTCCCCAATCAAAGGTAACAGTAATCACCGAAAAATTTTCCATTGACCGAGAAGTAATCTCTTTTACTCCACTAACCGTACTAATCTGTTTCTCCAATTCTTTTGTCACCTCTTGTTCCACTTCTTCCGGACCAGCGCCAGGATACAAAGTTGCCACTACCGCAACCGGTAGTTCAACTTTGGGAAATAAATCAATTGGCATTCTTAAAACACCAATTATTCCAAAAAGAATAAAGGCAAGGGCAACCATAAATGTTAATATTGGTCTTCTAATTGCTATCTCAGTTATCTTCATATTAACTCCTTATTTAATAATCTGAAATCTTACTTTCCTTCCTTCCTTTACATATTCCTTGCCCAGAGTTATTACTTTTTCTCCTTCTTTTACTCCTTCTAATATCTCAATTTTTTCATCACCAATCAAACCAACTTTTACATTTCTCTTTTCTACTGTTGAATCATCTTTTACTACATAAAGAGAAGAGTAATCGTTTAAGAAGAATGCGGTTGGTAAAACTGTCAGAACATCTTTTTTCTCATCTATTATTAAATAAACATCACAAGGCATACCCACTCTTAAGTCTCTATTTTCCTTTAGATAAATTTCTACTTCCGCACCCCGAGTTAATGGGTCAATCATCGGACTAAATTTTTCTAAATATCCTTCATATCTTTTATTATCAAAAACAAGATAACAAGACATCCTCTTTTTTAAATAAGATAAATCCTTTTCTGAAACCTTTGCCTTTACCCTTAATTTTTTATCAGAAAAAACTAAAGCAACTGGTGTTCCCATATTAACCATCTGGGCAAGTTCCACATAGATTTTACCAACTTTTCCATTAATTGGTGAAAGAACCGGTCCTGGTTGATATTCGGCACCTGGAATATCGTTTAAAATATACATAATAGTATCATTAATTTTTACAATATCTCCCTCTTTTTTATTAATCTTTAAAATCTTGCCCATTATCTTCGAGACAACAATCACCTCTTCTTCGCCACAAATCCGACCGAAAAGTTTTACGGTTTTAATGCAATTATCTTTTTCAACAATCTGAACGCCTACTGTTGGCAACTCTTTCTCTTTAACTATTTTTTTCTGCTGACAAGAAAGAATATTTAAGAAAAGAAAGAAAAATAAAACTTGCCAATTAATTAATCTCTTTACCCACCACATAATCCAACTCCTTTTTATTAATAATGTTTTCTATTAAACTTTTTAAATTTGTTAACCTTGCTTCTCTTAATTTCAATTCGGTATCAAGATATTCTAAATTGCTCACCTTACCCATTTTAAAGCCTTCTTCGGCTTCTTTTAACGCCTCTTGGGCAATCTTTACTTGATTAGAACTTATCCGAAAATTATCATAACTTGTGAGATATTTAAAATATATCTGCCTTACCTCATTTTTTATCAATTCTTTATTCCAATTATAATAAAAGTCAACCTCTTTTAATTTATGTTCTAAGGATTTCATTTTTGTATAATCACTACCGCCAAGACTTAATGGCAAATTTATCGCCAAAGTAAAATTCCAACTTCCTTTCCATTTATCTTCAAAATAAGAATAGGGTTTTTTATAATCATAATTATAAGAACCAACAATATTAGGCAAGAATGAACTTCTTTGGATTTTAATAGAATTTTCAATAATCTTTTTTGTCAAAATAAGCGTCTTTAATTCTCTTCTCTCTCTTTCAGCGATTAAAATTAAACTATCCGGTTTTCTCTCTTCTTTCTCTAAGAACAATCTCTCTTTCTCCCATTCGTGAATAAAAGAATCAACTAATACAATCTCATCTTCTTCTTTTAAACCTAAAAATAATTTAAAATTACTAAGTAATAGACTTTCCTGCTGAGCAATTTGGGAAATATTCACCTCCAAACCTTCTAAAACCGATTGGGTTTTTAATAAATCCAACTTTGATAATAAACCATTCTGATAAAGAGTAGAGCAAGCTTGAAAATGTCTCTTCAACTGTTCATAAGAAGCCAAGAGCAAATCCTTTTGCTTTTTCAAGAGAAATAAATTGTAAAAAATATTAATAACCTGTTTTTTTATTGTATTTAAAGTTAATAAATAACTCTCCTTTTCAATAAGTTCGTTTAATTGGGCAATTTTATAACCTCTTAAAATCTTAAAGAAAGTAAAAATTGGTTGATTTAAACTTAACCGAAAGAGATAATTATTCTTACTGCCAAAAGGAATTGATTCAATTTGATAACCAGTAATTACCGGAATTGATTCGGTTAGCCCGATAAAATTACCAAAGATATCATAAACCGGAAAAGGATATTTCCCAAAAATTGGTGTTCCAGAAACAAAATAAGGCACTTGGTCTAAACGAGTATAAGCAAAAGAGAGATTTGTCTGCGGAAAAAAGTTAGCCAAGGAAGTTAATTTATCAAAATATTTCTGCCGTAATTTTTCATTACTCACTTTTAACAATAAACAGTTCTCCACCGCCAAAGAACAGGCTTTTTCGTAACTAACTATTAAGGTCTCACTATAAATAATTGATACCAAAATTAATATTAAAAACCTTTTCATTTCTCAACTCCTTTTAAAAATATCTCTTTAAGATTTTTTCCCTCTTCTTTAATATTAAAAGATGGAAAAAGTAAAGTTGTTTGCAAAAGATGAAGAAAAATCACACTTAACAATTTACTATCATAATTCTTAAATTCCCTTTTTTTAATCCCTTCTTGAAAAATCTCCTTAACCAAAAGAAAAATCTTTCTTATCTTCGGATGAATCTTTTTTCTTAAAAGAAGAATAATTTTAGGTGAAATATTAATATTTTCTAAAGTAAGAAAACTGGAAAAACCTTTTGCCTTTTTAATCTTAGAAAACCACTCGTCAAAAATCAAAGAGATTTTCTCTTTCGCACTAATCGGCATATCTTTCACTTTCTCTAAAATTTCTATCCCCATTTTTAACTTGTTTTCAAAAAGGGCTAAATAGAGACTTTCTTTTGTTGGAAAATAGAGATAAACCGTTCCTTTGGCTATTTTTGCCTGTTTTGCAATCTCATCAACCGTGGTTGGAAAAAATCCCTTTTTTAAAAACATCTCTTCGGCAACGGCTAAAATTTTCTCTTTTACTTTCTCCTTATCTTTCTTCATTTTATTTCCTTAATTTTCTCTCTTGCTTTTTCTTTTAACTTTCTAATTTCCGGTAGCCATTTTTTCTCCTCTTTCATTTGGATAAGTTCTTCTAATTCTCTTTTCGCCTCTTCTTTTCTCTTTAAAGCCAAATAGGTATCAGCAAGATATAATTTGGTATAGGGATTATTTGGCGAAATTATTTTTGCCTTTAAAAGATAATTCAAACTTTTCTCTAAAGAACCACCGAGAAAAGAAGGTAATTGATAATATATTCTTCCTAAGGCAGTATAAGCACTGCCATCCTCTACGGTTGAATCACATTTTAAAGCAAGATTAAACTCCTTTTTTATTTCTTC
>JBDRVN010000029.1:0-21066 GCA_039801885.1 Caldifarciminota bacterium | reverse complement strand
AAATTGTAATAATATTCTTTTAAACTCTTTTTAGGTAAACTTGGTTGATAAAGGAAAATACCTGCTCGTAAGTAAATATTTTCATAGTTGACTAAAACCCTAGTTTTGCCTTCAAAATGGTCAGAAAATTTGAAATTGGTATCTTTCTTTGTCCAAAACCAATACTCTCCTTTAATTTCACCGGAGATATTTAATTTATTTTCCGTGGGGAGTTCTTCTTGAGAATAGAGATAAAAGAAAAAAAAGAAAAATAAGAAAAATTTACTTTTTCTCTTCATTTATTATTTCTTCGATAACTCTTATAAATTTCTTTTCATCGCCCTTTTTATAACCCCGAGAAACTAAACGGATGTTTCCCTTTTTGTCAAGAATAAAACTTGTGGGCATCGTTGAACCAACACCAAAAAGTTCTCTCACTTTTCCATCAGGGTCCAATAAGATTTCGTATTTCCATTTCTTCCCTTTCACAAAGGATTTCACATTATTTATTGCCCTTGGTCCATCTTCAGATATAGCTAATACTTTAAGCCCTAATGTTTCGTATTGGTCATAAATCTTTTTAAAGGCATCAAGTTCTTGGATACAAAGTTTACACCACAATGCCCAGAAACTAATAAAAATTGGTCCTTTTCCTAAAAGGGAATCAATATAGGTTTTTTCTTTATTAATATTATATAGAGAAAAACTAGGTGCTTTCTTATAAGATTTTAAAGTATCCGCTTTTTCTTGGGCATAAATAAAGAAAAATAAAATTAAGATAAAAATTAAATTCCTTAATTTCATCTTTCACCTCCCAATTTTAGACTTTTACCTTGAATGATTTCTAAGTTATTAACATTTTGGATAAAGGCAACAACATTTAGATTTCTTTGATTTAAAGAAATATTAAAAGTAGTATCAAAGGTATCAAAAATCGTGGCATTAAAATTAATACCTTCTAAGGGGAAAAGATTTTCTTTAAAAACCCAATTGTTTTCAAAAAAGGGAGCTATTTCCGAAAACACACTATCTTCGGTAAGAAAGACAAATAACCGATATTCTTGGAGAGTTGGATTTTCGCTATTAGAAATAACTTTAAGATTTATGGTGCTGTTATTTAATTGATTTAAAAGAATGTTATAATAAGTGCTTTCCGAAAGGGTATTTAAAATATAGTAGTTATAGATTGAGTCAATATTTGACACTTCTTCTAAGAAGACCTTATATCTTCCATTAAAGACTGCGGTTGGTATTCGATTTATTTGGTATAAATTATAACGGTTTTCACATATTTCGTTTTGGAATTCGTCACCTAAATGATAAGCAATTATTGATAAACTATCTTGATATTCTTCTTTTAAATTTAATAAAGACTGCTCCGCAGCCATACAAAAAGGTCAACCTGCTTGAGTAAAGATTTCAACCAAGACTTTCTTATTTCCTTTTTTAAATTCAATTTTTGGTGCTTCGGAACAAGAAATTAAAAAAACAAAATTTAAGGCACTGAGTAAGAAAAATAATCTATCCATAAAGGTTATTATAATTAAGAATAATTTTTAAATCAAGAAGTTTTATACAATGGTGAAATTTCTCTTAGTTTTTTTACGATCGATGGAAATACTTCTAAAAGATAGTTGATATCTTCTTCTTTATTATCAATTCCTAAGGTGAAAACAATAGAGCCTTGGGCTAAAACCGGAGGTATGCCCATTGCCCAAAGAACATGAGACGCTTTTAACTGTTTAGAAGAACAGGCTGAACCAGAGGCGCAGGCGATTCCATATTGATTTAAATATAAAACCATTGCTTCACCTTCCACATAATACACACAAAAACTGGCATGGTTAGGCAAACGATTTTGTGGATGACCGGTTAAATAAACATTTTCAATCTTTTTAGGTAATTCTTCTATCAATATATTTCTTAATCTTTCTAATGTATTTTTTCTTTCTTCCCTTTCTTTTTGAGCAATTTCATAAGCCTTTGCCATACCAATAATACCAATTAAATTTTCTGTTCCTGCTCGTCGATTATTTTCTTGGATTCCACCTTCAATCAATGGTTGGATTTTTGTCCCCTTTTTGATATATAATAAGGCAACACCTTTTGGACCATAAAAAGTATGGGAAGAAATAGTATAAAGGTCAACGCCTAATTCCTTTAAATCAATTTTTAATTGACCAGCCGCCGCCACACCATCAGAGTGGAAGATAATCTTATTCTCTTTGGCTATTTCAGCGATTTCTTTTATTGGCTCAATTGTGCCTACCTCATAATTGGCATGCATTATAGAAATAAGAATTGTTCCTTTTTTTATCTTCTTTTTTAACTCATCCAAATCAATAGTGCCGTATTTATCAACCAGTAAATAGGTGATTTCAAATCCCATTTTCTCTAACCTTTTTGCTGGTTGAATTATTGAGGAATGTTCAATTGCTGAAACGATAATATGGTTGCCTTTATCTTGATTGGCAAAGGCAATTCCTTTAATTGCCCAATTATTACTTTCAGTACCGGAGGAAGTGAAATAGATTTCGGTAGGCGAAACATTCAAAAGGGAAGCAATTTTTTCTCTTGCTTCTTCTAATAATTTTTTTGCTTCAAAACCAAAAGAATGGGAACTTTGAGGATTACCAAATACTTCTTTTTGTAGATTTTCCATTAAGGATAAAACTTCTGGATGGATAGGAGTGGTTGCTTGGTGGTCCAGATATATTCTTTTCATGGTCCTAAATGTTCTAAGGAGAATTTTTTATATGCCTCATAAGAAGTGAAACTGGTTAATAAATCATATTCGGTCTTTAAAATTTGATAATGAGACTTTTCCATGGAAGAAAGATAAATCAATAATCTTTTGCTATTTTCATCGTTAATTAATATTGAATTTTCCCGATAGAATTTTTCGGAAGCCTCTTCCGCTTCCATTGCTGCTTCTAAAAGAGATTCTAAAGATAATTTTTCAATCATATCAATTGCCGGTAAAGGAGTAAAACCTTTTTCTGGTAATTTGATTTTTTCTTTGGGAAATTGATTTTTAAAGATATTTCGTAATAATCTCTCATGCTTTTTCTCTTCTTTTTTTAAGAAGTTTAATTTCTTCTCTAAAACTTTATTCTCTGCCACTTTTTCCAATTTATTATAAAATTGATAAGCCTCAATTTCCGATTTTATTGCCTTTTGTAATATTTCTAAGGGAGTTAATGTTTCTCCCATAATTCCTCCTTTACTATTAAAAGTAGTTTAATATTCTTCTAAAGTAAATTCACGAAAATCAAACCAAAAACCAGTTTTTGTTAGAGAATCGATTTCTGCCTGAATTAACTTATAATGACCTTCTTCAATCTCTTTTAATCTTTGCCAAATTTTTTTAGCAATCTCGTCGCTGCTCTCTTTCTCTTGTGTTTGATAGAAATCAATACTTTTACTTTCTAAGGATAAAGCCATTTGTAAGATATTTAATTCATTCAAATCCGATACCTTTTTCTCTTTGGGTAATAAGGGTTTTAAATTGATAACCGTTTTTTCAATCTCCGTTAAAGGGATTTCTACATCTTTAAATTTTTTTTCTTTTTCAAAATATTCTAATTCTCTTTCTAAGATCTCAATGTGTTCAAATTCATCCATTGCTAAACGGATAAAAAGGTTTTTCCCTTTTAAGTCTTCTATCTGGTGTCCAAAACGAAGATATGAAGAGAGTGCTTCTTTTTCCAAATTGATTGCTAATTGAAAGATTTCTTTCATTTAATTTCTCCTTTTATAGTTTCTAATTTTTTAATATGTGCCTTCTCTTCATTAATTAACTTTAACACCACAGGTGTTTCTTCTTGGGCAACTAAATTTAATATTTCATAATAAAAGAGCAATGTCTCCTTTTCAAAAGCAATTGCCAAGTCAATCAGCTCTTTCTCATTTTTGGCTCTTTCCATTAAATTTAAAACTTTATCTTCACCGGCAAAGAAATGAGAGTCGGTGATTACTTTTAAATATAGTTTTACTTCTTCCCAATCAAAAGGTAAGTTATAAGGTGTTGTTTTTAATCGGTTTTTAATCCTATTAAATGTTTCCATATGTTTTAATTCCTCACTTGATAAGAAATCAAAAAGTTCTTTTAAGTTATTGTCATTAGTTTTTTCTTTTGAGTTTAAATAAAATTGATAACCACTTTTCTCAATTTGGATTGCCATTTCTAATACTTCATTTATTGAATAAAAAATCATTTTTCCTCCTTTTAAAATATTCTTTTTTTATCTTTAAAAATCTTTGCCAATTTTTGGGCTTGGAAAAATTCATTAAGTAGCCGATTGACATCGGTGACAGTTGTGCCGCTGCCCAGAGCAATTCTTCTTTTCCTACTACCATCAATAATTTTTGGGTTTCTTCTCTCTTCTTTGGTCATTGATAAAATAATTGCCTCCATTTTTATAATCTCTTTTTCATCAAAATTTACTCCTTTCAATTCCGGAATCGGCACCATTGAGAGGATTTTTTGTAAGCTTCCCATTTTTTTTATCATTTTTATTTGATTTAGAAAATCTTCTAAATTTAATTCCCCTTTTATAAATTTTTTTGCCAGTTTCTCTTGTTCTTCTCGATTAACCGCACTTTCAACCTTTTCGATTAAAGTTTTTATATCCCCTCTTCCCAAAATACGGCTAGCGATTCTATCAGGATAAAATTCTTGCAAATCTTCAACCTTTTCACCGACACCAATAAAAATTATTGGTGCCTTACTTACTGTTCTTATCGAGAGACAGGCACCGCCTTTGGCATCGCCATCCATTTTGGTAACAATTACACCGTCGATACCGATCTTTTCATTAAATTCTTTTGCCTGATTAACGGCATCTTGCCCCACCATTCCATCAACCACTAAAAGATTATAATTGGGCTTTATTTTCTCTTTAAATTCTTTCAACTCTTCCATCAGTTCTTTATCAATATGAAGCCGACCGGCAGTATCAAAAATGACTAATTGGTTATTATTCTTTTTAGCAAATTCTAATGCGGCTTTAGCAGTAATAAATACATCTTCTTTTACCGGAATGAAATCTGTTTTCACCCTTTCTGCGAGCATTTGTAATTGTAAAGAGGCGGCGGGTCTTTTGGGGTCGCAAGCAACCAATAAAGGTTTTTTCTGTTTATAATAATAAGCTAGCTTCGCAGCAGTTGTTGTTTTACCTGTTCCCTGCAAACCAAATAGAGAAATTGTATTAAATTGTTCAGTTAAATTAAGTTTTGCTGGCTTTTCACCAAGCAATTTTACCATTTCTTTGTATAATTCAACAATTACTAATTCACCGGGTTTTAAAGCCGAGGTGATTTTTTCTGATTTTAACTTTTCTTCTAAGGAGCGTAAAAATTCTCCAACCACTTTATAATTAACATCAGCATCCAAAAGCAAAATTCTGATTTCTCTTAAAGTATCAGAAATCTCTTTTTGAGAAAGGCGGCCATAGCCTAAAAGTTTTCTTTGCAATTTTACAAAACGGTCAGCAATTATATCAAACATTTTTAATTTTTTTTACTATTAAAGAGTAATCTTCTTCTTTAAAAATGGCACTACCTACTATTAATTTATCGACACCGGCTAAAATCAATTTTTTACTGTTTTCCGGTCCTACACCACCGTCTACTGAAATAGTTATTTTTAGATTTTTTTTATTAATCAAATTTTTTAAATTTTCAATCTTTTTGATAACTTCCGGAATAAACTTTTGACCACCAAAACCGGGATAGACACTCATTATTAAGATTTCATCAAATTCGGAAAGATAAGAGAAAATATTTTCAATCGGTGTTGGCGGATTTAAAGCAATTCCGCATTCTAAATTATTCTCTTTAATTTTATTAATTGTTTCTTTTAATTCCCTTTCATCTTTCATTGCTTCGTAATGAAAAAGTATTCCAAAAGAACCGGGAATAAACCATTCAATCATTTTAATTGGTGAAAAAACCATCAAATGGGTAATGATTGGTTTTTGGGCTACCTTTTTTAAAGCATTAAAAATTGGTGTACCAAAACTTAAGTTTGGAACAAAATGACCATCCATTACATCCAAGTGAAAAGAATCAATTCCAGCCTCTTCTATTTTTTTAATCTCTTCTTCTAATTTTAAAAAATTACAATTTAATATAGAAGCCGAAATATGCATTATTCCTTTCCTTTAGAAATAATTATTATAACTGAATCAGCGGGTTTTACAAGGGTGCCTTCTTCGGGATATTGAAAGATAACGGTACCAATTTTTTCATTACTTTCCGTTTCTCTAATCTCTTTAATATAAAGAGAATATTCTTCAAGAAGTTTTTTGGCTTGGTTAATTTCTAAACCATAAAGATTGGGTATTGGAAAAGTTTTCGCCTCCTTTGTAGCAAAATAAATTTTTATGATACTTCCCTTGCGGACTTTGGTATTAGAAGCAGGCTCAATTCCAATAATTTTTCCATCCTTTTCTGAAGAAAAGATTGATTCCACTTCTACTTTTAAATCATATTGAATGAGCAGTTGAATACTTTTCTCTAAATCGGTTTCGTAGATTTCTGGTACTCTAATAAATTTGGGTCCGGAAGAAACAATTATCTTCACATATTGGCCCCTTTTTATTTTGCTATTTGGTTCTGGTTTTTGTTTAAAGATTTTCCCCTCTGAGAAATCACTTTCCTCATAGATAATTTTCTCATCCAATTTTAAATTAACTTTTTTTAGTAATTCCTTTGCTTCTTTGGGAGTTAAGCCAATTAAATTAGGGACTTTCACTTCCCAAGACGTTTTGACAAATATTGGTATGATTAAAAATCCGTAAAAAAATAGATTAACAAGAAAGCCCAAAAATATTGTTGTTACTACTATTAAAATATTAATTATTAAACGCATCGCCGGTTTTTATTCGATAACCATTAATGAAATCTAAATCACTAATTATCTTTTTCCCACTTGGTTTTAGTTCTTTAATTCTTAAAAAAGAGTCGCCACATTTTACATATAAGCCTTTGTTTAAAATTAAAATTCCTCCGCAAGGAAGTTTTAATCTCTCTTTTGGTTCATTTTGAGATATTTCTGATTTTAATATAATTAATTGTTCATTACGAAAAAAAGTATAAGCACCTGGTACAGGTGAGAGGGCACGGATTTGGTTGAAAATATCTTCTTTTCCTTTTTCCCAGTTTATTTTTCTCTCTTCCTTTTTGATTTTAGGTGCATAGGTTGCCAATTTATCATCTTGATAGATAATCGGTCCTTTATTTAAGTATTTTTCAATCGCCTTAATAAGAAAATTTTTACTTAATTCTTTTAACTTCTCTTTAAGAGTGCCATAGTTATCTTCTTCTTTTATTTCAATTTTTTCCTGGTAGATAATCGGTCCAGCATCCAATTTTTCATTAACAAGAAAGGCAGAAAGGCCGGTTTCTTTTTCGCCATTTATTAGGGCTCTTTGGATTGGTGCGGCACCACGGTATTTTGGCAATAGAGAGAAATGGATATTAATAATCCCTTTTTCAAAGATTTCGATCAATTCCCTTTTTAAAATCTTTCCGTAACTAATTAATATTCCTAAGTCAGTTTTTAATTCTTTTAGAACAGCAATGAAATCTTTATCATTTGGATCTACCGGTTGAAAAATTTTAAGAAATAATTTTTCTGCCTTTTCTTTTATTGGATTTGGTAAGATTTTCAATCCTCTTCCTTTTGGTTTATCTGGAGTGGTGATTACACCAATAATTTCATAATTATTTTCTAATAAGCCCTCTAAACCAGGAATTCCTAAATCATCGCTACTAAAAAAAATGATTTTCATTTGATTTGGTTAAGAATAAACTTTTTTCTTATTTCACTTAAATGGTCAATAAAAAGTATTCCTTGGAGATGGTCATATTCATGAAGAAAGCACCGAGCCAGAAGATTTTTCCCTTCTAAAGTTATCTCTTTTTCATCCAAAGTAATTCCTTTTACAATAACAATTTTTGGTCGCAAAACAATTTCCCGAATATTAGGAATTGAGAGGCAGCCTTCGTATTCTTCGATTTCTCCTTCTTGGTGGATAATTTCGGGGTTAACTATTGTTAAGATTCTTGGTTTTTCTTTATCAGCGCTCAAATTAACAATAAAAAGGGATTTTAAAACACCAATTTGGTTAGCTGCTAGTCCTAAACCTTCATAATAGAAAAGGGTCTTTTCCATTTCTTTGACTAATTGAAAAATTTTCTCATCAATTTTCTTGATCTTGGATGCCTTCTTTTTCAGAAGAGGATTAGGATAAGTTATCAGTTTTGGTTTTTCTCCCATAATTAAAATTAACCTTGTTTTTTGTAGGCAATAGATGTCTTTTCAATTTCAATTTTAGTGTTTTCATCAACTTTTAAAATAAAAGTGGTCTCTTTAATATCAGAAATCACACCGTGGATTCCGCCAGTAGTTACAACTTTATCACCTCTTTTTAAATTGTTGATCATTTCTTGATGTTTTTTCTGTCTTCTTTGCTGAGGAATAACTAATAAAAAATAAAAAACCAAAATAATTAAAATTAAAGGTAAAAAAGAAGCCAAAGGATTAACTTGTTGACCATTTGTTGCATAAAGTAAATCAAACATTTTTCCTCCTTTAAATTAAATATAATTTATTTTCAATAATATATTTATAAACCTTCTCAGGCAAAAAATACCTAAAAGGTTTATTATTTTTAACTCTTTCTCTAATCTCGCTTGATTTTATTGCCAATTGGGAAACCGGTAAAAATATTAAATTTTCTTTATATTCTTCTTTTGGTAAAGGATAACCATATCGTAAAAGCACACAAATTTTTATCTCTTTTAAAATCTCTTCCGATTGATACCAGTTTTTAAATTCTATATATTGGTCAGAACCAATAATAAAATATAACTCTTTATCAGGATAAATTTTTTTCAATTCTCTTATCGTATAAATGCTATAAGAACTTTCAATATTATAATTCTCTTTTATCTTTTTTTCAATATCAGAAATAATAAATTTTTCATTGTTTTCAATTGCCAAACTGAGCATATTAAAACGATGTTCAAAGGAGGTTAGGGTTGTTTTATGGGGTGGATAATAAGTTGGGATAAAAAGGATTTTTGATAGAGAAAGAGAAAAAAGGACTTCTTCGGCAATTATTAAATGAGCAATATGGGGAGGGTCAAAGGCGCCACCAAAGATGCCTATTTTTTCCATTTTGCTAACAACTTTTGGGCTTTCAATTTTAAATCATCCTCGCCTTCTTTAATAATCTCTTTTAGATAATTTTCTGCCTTTTCTATCTCACTATTTTTGTAAGAAATCTCGGCTAAATAATATAAAGAATGAAATTTAAAAGAAGTATTGGGAAAATTATTTTTTATATATTCAAAATAGGCTTCCGCGCCTTTTAATTCGCCATTTTTGTAATATAAGACGGCAATATCAAAGAAATTTTGGGCAATCAGAGAATCAATACTATTTATATAATTTTGCACTTCTTTGGAAAATTGACTTTCCGGATAATTTTCTTGAAATTCTAAAAAATTTTCTTTTAACTCTTGTAAGGCAAAAATATTTTGAGATTTTTTTAATAGCTTTAAATCACAGACTAAGCTTTTATATAAGGCATTTTCATAATCTTCAGCATAAGGAAAGGTTTTTATATAAAATTCGTATTCCAATTTTGCCTTTTCATAATCCCCTTTTTGAAAATAGCATTCAGCTAAGAGAAATTGAGATTTTATAAGATAACTGGTATGGGGATATTCGCTAACGATTTTATTGAAATATTTTATTGCTATCTCATATTTATTTTCAGCCATTGATTTAAGAGCGGTATTAAATAATTCTTCGACATTTTCTTCTTTTATAATAGCTCTTTTAGCACAGGCAAAAAGAAGAAAAAGAGAAAGAAGGATAAGAAATCTTTTAAACATTTAATCTTTTGATAAATTCTTTTATTAGCATAGTTAATTTTGGTTCAGTTTCCTTAGCAATTCTTAATATTTCCGCTAAATTAACTGGTTTTAAAGCATCAGGCAATCCCATATCAGTTATTACCGAAAAACCAATTACTTTTATTCCAACTTGTCGGGCAACAATTACTTCTGGTACTGTTGACATACCAACCGCATCAGCACCTAAAATTCTAAACGCCCGATATTCGGCAGCGGTCTCTAAATTTGGTCCCATTACTGCAATATAAACTCCCTTTTTTATCGGAATTTTTAAGTCTAAGGCAATTTCTTCAACAAGTTTTATTAGATTTTTGTCATAGCAATTATACATATCGGGAAATCTTGGTCCAAAATCGGGATCAATTAAACCTCTTAAAGGATTATCAAAAAGAAAATTGATATGGTCAGTGATTGCCATAATATCACCAGGTGAAAATAAGGGATTTAAACCACCACTGGCATTGGAGACAATAAGAACTTCTACCCCCAATTCCTTCATTACCCTTACTGGTAAAGTGATTTCAAACATTGAATAGCCTTCATAATAATGGAAACGACCTTGAAAGGCACAGACTTTTTTATTATTTATATAACCAAAAATAAGTCTTCCTTCATGGGTAACCACTGTCGGCATAGGAAAGTGGGGAATTTCCGAATAGGAGATAACTTTAGTAATTTCAATCTCTTCCGCAAGTTTTCCTAAGCCGGTGCCTAAAATAATTCCAATCTTCGGTTTAAAATCGCATTCTTTTTTAATAAAACTAACTGCTTCCTTTATCTTCTCTTTCATTTTCCTTCTCCCATTCTTTGATAAAATTATTTAAACCTTCAATTAACCCTTTTAAATTAGAAAGAAAAACCTTTTTTCGCAAATTTAGGGTATTAAACTCTTCTCTTAGTTTATCAATCGCTTTTTGGGCATTCATTATCATTTCTTTTGCTTCCAATTTCGCCCTTTCTAAGATATTTTCGGCTTCTTTTTGGGCGTTATTTTTTAAATCTTCAACCTGTTTTTGAACGGTCATTAGAGTTTCTTGCAAAAGTTTCTCTTGTCTTTGGTAATTTGCTACTTTTTCTTCCAAAAGAGATATTCGATTGATTAGTTCCTCTCGCTCCTTAATTAGTTCTTCCCATTCTTTGGCAATAATTTCTAAAAATTCCTTTACCTCTTTTTTATCATACCCACGAAAACGAATTAAAAAATCTCTCCTTCTAATATCTAATGGTGTTATTTTCATAGAATAATTTTAATAATTAAATAAAAGAAGTCAATCTTAAAAAGAGAACTTTATATAAGAAATATGGGCAGAAAGATTTTTTTCTCTCTGCCCCTCTACTTTTAGATTTTTATCTTGTGATTATTATTTTTTCTGTTAGTAAGCCGTCCTTGGTTTTTAATTTAAGAAAATAGATACCATAAGAAAGAAAGTTGCCTTTATTATCCTTGCCATCCCAAATAAGTTCTTTATCTATCTTATTAATTCTTCTTAATAATTTTCCGGTAGCATCATAGATTGAGATATTTTCAACATCTTTTAAGATAAGAGGCATTCTAAAAATATTATTTTTTGATTTTTTAAAGGTAATGATTTGTGTTTCGCTAATTGCTGATGGTTGGCTACCAAATATCAGAGTCCCATAAGTAGCAGCATTATTCCAATTACTACCTGGCATTGTTGTTGGCCAAGTTCCCCACATATCATTTCCGGTTGGTCCGGCAGAAGCATAAACATAAAAACCTACCGTATCACAAATTGTGTTGATATTATAATTCCATTTTTGCGTTCCTTTAGCAACGACTGCTTCAAATTGGAGATGACCGGAAACGGTACTTGCCCGAGAAATACCATTACCGCTTGCCCATCTTACCCAATAAGCACTGGGAATATTTCCTGGTCCAATTAAGGCACGATAGACAACAGTATCTTGATTTAGCCAGACAAACCAATGATTACCTTCGGAAGAATCGGTTGCCCAAGTTCGGCTATAATTTTCATCTAAATAACAACCAAATTGGTCATAGTTATCCCTTGTATTTTTTGCCACAAAATCAAGCGCCCAGTAGACATTATTAGAATCGTGCTTCACATAAAGAAAGACACTACCAGCAGGTCGGGGACCGCTACCTTGCATATTTAAAACATCAGAAATATCCCATTTTAAGGCATCATACCATTCCGATTGTTGAATATTACCATCAATGTTTGGTGAAACCTGAGCAAAAGGTGCGATTAAGGTATCTCTTACTAAAAAAGTGGTGGTTCTTTGTTTTAAAGTATCATTTGTTCTATTAGTATCATTGCCTAAATTAGTAAAGCAAGTGATTTGATAGTTTATTCCTGCTGGACCAGTAAACCAATTGGGAAAAGTGACACGAGCAGTTTCACCGGGATTTAGTGGACCAGGAAAGTTTATATCCCGATTATAAATCCTTACATTGCTTGAATCAATCCAAAAATAAACAGGGATATTTGATTGAGATTGGGCACCAAAATTTTTTATCACGGCTATTGGTGTAATACTGGAATTCGGGTCAACAATTGCTGAAGGATTTCTTATTGCCGCCACACCAACATCCGATGTTCCGGTATAAGTATGAACCATCATCTTCCAAGCCCAAAGAGAAGCGTGTCCTACTGTATAAATATAACCATTTCCGCCTTCCGGACCATAAAAGCCAATTCCTTCGGGATAATAACTTGGACTTCCCGGATGGGTAAAAGTGGCATTTACTTGATAGGTATTTGCTATCGTATCAAAAGAGATATAACGGGTAACAAAAGGAGATTCTTGGTCATTTACCCATAATCGGTTGGGAATCATTCTATCTAATGTCATATCAAAAAACCAATAGCAGGTAATTGGTCCGGTATTTGTTAAGTTTCTTAATAAAGTTCCTTCTCTTGTCATTGTGTAAATAGTATTTCCATACTCTTGAGTATTACAGGCCCAAAGTTTTGAACCATCCCAATCCATTCCCCGACAACGAAATCCTGATGGAGCATTAAAAGAACGGACATAGGTTCCGTTTGCTGAATAAACTTCAATATGTTCTGGCGACGGATAAAATACCGAAACAAATATTGAATCATCAACCCTTACTGCGCTCATTGCGTAAGAAGGCGTAGTATTACCATTAAAAGAAGAGATTAGGGCACCGGTTAAACGATTTCTTTTTTGTACTTGGAAAGCCATATTAGCTTGATTTAAGACAATGTAAACTGTATCACCATAGACTTTTAAACCTGTCCAAGCATCACTACTACCAATTGAAGGCAAAGGCATAGAGTCAGTTTTTATCCAAAGGGAATCATCGGTTAATCGGGCATTAAAAGGAGAACTTTTGGGCGCTTTTCCGTAAATGTCTTCTATCGGATTATTAGAAGAGATAAAAGATGTTTCACTTGCGAAAAGAAAAATAAAAAATATAAAAAATGTTTTTATTGCTTTCATTATTCCTCCTAAGTTTTTATTTGACGGTTAAGCCGTCTTGTTATATTATACATAGAAAAATTAAAAAGTCAAATAATGGGTTTTTTTTAAATTAATATTTTCCCTTACCTTTTTAGTTCCCTTTTTATTAATAATTTTATTCACTTCTTTTAATTATTTAGATATATTTCAGCATCAAGTATCTTTTTAAAATGTCCCCTTTTCCGTTTCAATAATTCATCAGGAGACAGACCAGTATAAACCTTACCTTTTGGTATTTTTTTTATCCCTAAATCAATATTTTTTACTACCTATTTATCCTCTTTGGGTATTCGGTTGTACATAGTACTTAATATTATAAAATAATTAGGGATATTTAAAATAAAATTATATAAATAAGAGGTTTAAAAAACTTTTTCTTTTTATTATTTATTGGTGCTTTTGGTAGCCGTCATCTAAATATGGATTTAAATAAAAAACGCCCCCAAGAATTATGGGGGCGTCTACTGTTGGAGAAAAATCGGACTACTTAACTATTGATTACCTTATTTTCTTTGTAGTCCTTTGTCTCAATTTATCGGACAGGAAGTAGTTTTTTTATCTTTTGGTAACCCTCGGTCTCAAATTTCAGGAAGTAAATACCTTTTCCCAATTTCTTACTCTGATTATCGTCGCCTCGCCAGTCTATTGAGTAAACTCCGGGCTTCATATTACCGTTAATTAGATTTTTTACAACTCGGCCGGTTAAGTCGTAGATGAAAAGTTTAACATTTGTTTGATTCTTAAGGGAGAATATAATCCGTGTCTTATAGGTAAAAGGGTTGGGTTGGGGGTTAAAGAGTTTTGTTTCTAATTTAATGAGATTTGGCATTTCTTCCGATTCTTCAATTCCAACTAATGGTCCAACTTGCCAGAAGCCGATAAATGCTTGTAAGTTGGTTGTGGTTAAATAACCGATTGCTGGTTGACTAAATGAAGTATTGGTTTGAAAATCAGTTGAACTTAAAAATCCACCACTGGCATCAAAAACATTCCAATCGCAGTGGTATTGTCCAAAAGATAGTGAGCAGAAAGCAGTAAGAATTAAGCAGTAGAAAAAAATAAATATCCCTTGTGGCTGTTCATGTAAAAAATTCCATATTCTACTCATAACTCCTCCTTTAAAGTTCTTGTTATTTATTTCTCCGTACCTTCATTTTGACGCGGTATTTCAGACTTTCGGGTATAATTTCATTAGGATTTATATCTGGCTCTATTTTCTCTAATCGCACATTTTCATATCCTTTACGTTTTGCTACTACCCGATAGGTGAAATGGGCATCTGATTTGCCATTATTAAGTTCAACCACCGAAAAACCGGTGTTTCCTCGTTTAACGTAGACACCATTGCAATCATCATTCAGTTGGATAAATACCTTCATTGGATGTTCTTCGGAGATAGTTACGGTTTTAAGAAAGGTTGGGTCGAGTTGAATATCTGCTTTACCATCTCTCAACTGACCTTCGCCGAAATCTTCAAACCAGACTTCCGGGCTTTCTTGACAGTAGACCAGTCGCTGGTCGTTTTCATCAATTTTAACCACAGCTGATTTTGACCCAACTACATAAAAATCTCCGCCTATCCAACAATCTCCTTCTACCCTGAGAAAATCAGTGACATGCACATCGCCTTCAAAAACACCGGCCCAATAATTTCCACTGAAATATCCGCCAGCAGAATAAGTCCCGCTTGCAGTTCCATAAACTCCGTTAGAATTTGAACCAGAAGCCTCGCCATAAACGCCGGTATTATTACCAGTGGTATTAGTAACCTTGAAATAACCGCCGTATGAAGTGCCACTTCCAGAAGAATTGTAAGTAGTTGCATAGACCCCATAGACTGAACCTGAACCATTAGCGTCGCTATAAACGCCGTATCTAATGCCAGTGCCACCAGATACACTGAACCTACCGCCGTATGCAGCACCAACACTACTGTGTGTAGCATAACCATATACACCATAAATTGAACTTGAACCCGATGATATGTATGCCGAGCCACGAACACCCACCCTCTCGCCGGTACCGGTGCCGGTTGCCTCAAAACTACCGCCGTACACATAACCGCTACCAGAGTGGTAAACCTGTCCGTAGTATCCATATGCTGGGTCGGTAGAAACATCTGAAGCCGAGACATCGCTATAAACTCCATATAGCCTACTCCTATAACCAGCGACATTGAAGTAGCCACCATAGCCCCAGCCATTTCCAGAGGGAACTGAAGTTTTTCCATAGAAGGCATAACCGGGACCAGAACCTGAGTTTGAACTTGTTGTGTAGACACCGAAGACAGTATCTGACAATGAACCCGAAGCGCTACTTATTACTCCATATTTCGCACCCGCACCAGAACCACCAGCATTGAAGAATCCGCCAAAGGTTTTGCCCGAACCACTATTAGAACAAGAACCATAAACTCCAAAGCCTGAATCAGTCGCCGCCGAAGAAAGTGAAGCGGAACTACGAACGCCGTACATTTTACTAGGACCTGCCACAAAGCTATTGACACCGTATTTAGTTCCAGTGCCACTACCACCAGCATAAAAATAACCACCATAAACTATTCCGGTCCCTTCGCTCGACCCACTGCTATAGATACCCGTCGCACCACTACCCGAGCCTGATGGGCAGGATGCTTGGGTATAGATACCATATCTGGGACCGGTGCCAGTGCCACTAACATAAAATTGGGCACCGTAAGCAAAACCAGTTCCAGCATTGAGCACTGAATCAACTAATCCGTTAATTATGGATGATGTATTACGGTCAAGTTTCATCAAAAGGCCCCGGTCAATGGTAGTAGTTGTCCAAGTCTCGCCAAGATGATTGTGCGGACCAGGCGCTACATTTCCCCAAGTCGGCGGTGTTGAAGAACCAGTAGAAATAATCGCTTGACCTGCTGAAGAACCAGTCGGACTGATTTTAGCCAGAGTAACATTAGCATCAGTAATCTTTGAAGTGGTAACCGCATTTTCGGCAAGGTCAGCATTAGTAACCTCACGGTCAGCAATCTTTGCCGAATTGACCGCATTATTGGCAATCGTCGGATTGGGATAAGTCCCAGTCAAGTCACCGCCTGCTGGACCTGTGGGCGGACCACCAGCACTATCATTCCTCGGTGCCCAAGCAGTTCCGGTCCACTTTATCACTTGCCCAGTTGTTGCACCTGATTGGTCTATCTTTGCCATCGTCACCGCACCATCTTTTATCTTACCAGCAATAATCGTTGTATCTCTAATCTCAGCACTATAAACTGGTGGTGTGATTGGTCTTATGATTGGAGCACTTGCCGCATAACCAGCACTATCAGCTTTTTTTGATAGATAGGCATAAGCGGAACTGACAATTCTGATCCTTGGTGTCATCGCTGGATTGGGATTCACCTGCATCTCAAGGTAACAGTTACCATCTTGCGGTATGGAATCAATCGGAGTTAGTGAACCTAAAAGGACATTAAAAAGTCCACTATTAGTCTGAACATTTTGTGTTTCATTCCAAAAGGCGGTACCACCACTGGAAACCTTAAAGAACCGAAAGGTTATTGAATAAGTGCTATCTCTTACTGGATTACCTGTTGCATCAGTCAGTTTGCCTTGATAATTGAACATTCGCGGAATTGCTATTGCTTCCGGTGCATCAGTCGTGTTTGATTGTCCTTGAGGACTAATTATTGAAGTTTGAGAATTGATTACCACATCTTTTGTAGCCCAAGCAGTTGGAAGGATTATAATAAAAAACTGAAATACAATTACTAACAAAATAACTTTTAATAATACTTTCATTACTGCCTCTCTTTTTGGCTCTTTTTTCTGGGGGAAAAAGGTAGAGCCAATAGAACCTTATTCCACCCTTATTTTAAAATTCCAGAAGTGCCCAGCGCAGGATAGATTATAATTTCTTTTTTCCAGGTCCTTAAGTCATATTTACCTTTTCTGACCCAAGAACAGGCACTTATCCGTATTCTCCACTCCGTCATCTTCCTACCAGGTTCCATTGGTTAATTTAGTGTAAAAAAAATTTATTGTAAAGTCAAGTATTACAAACTCAATATTTTTAGTAAATGTGTTTAAAAATAGTTACCAGATTAATAATTAATAAAGATATCAAGGTAAATAAAAATAGTTTGAAATTATTTAAATAATCTTAAAAAATACTTACCAGTATTTTGCAGAAATTCTTAACCAACTTACTTCTGCCTTTTGATTATGAACCAAATAACTCTCTCTTCTAAGGATTTCTTAAGCCAATTTTGGAAAAGAATTTTTTTTACTTCATAAAATAAATTTCTTTATTTATCAATTATCTCAACGATTTTTTGAATTCTCACACATTAAACTCGTCATTATTTATTTTGGTAACTCTCACACTTTTGGAGTAATTTTATATATTGATTTCGCTTTAATTGCCGGAGTCGTTAGTAATCATCTGGGTGTGATTTGTCATAAACTCTGTTATCAGCACTCTTTTTATCTAAATGCATGAAGTTTTTATAAATTATTATTCCATAAGTCTTATTTATTATATCTTGCTTTAATTTAATCTGCTATTTATTTATCGAGTATCTAAGACCTATAGTCCATCTCCGAGAGGTCATTTAAGCCCTACACAATTCTTAAAGATGGAATTATTATTAAGGCAGTTAATAGTAATTTCACTATAATTACTAATAAAGCGATAATTATTATCGTTAATAGAGCTATTATTATTCGCATTAATAAGATTTTTATTATTAATACAATAGAGCAATTCCCTGTACCGTTCCCTCAACGGGGTTTCTCCTTCCCTTATGTGTAATTTTTTTCCATTTTATTAATATAATTTAGGTTTCTATTCATTCTAATAACCAAATTCATCAATTAAACACCTAAAAACTAATTTTAACTATTATAAATATATTCAAAAATTTTGAAATGTCAAGGAAAAATAGTAAATAGGTGGAAAGTAGTTGCCAAGTTTAATAAATGAGTCGTATATAATTTATTACGAATTTTTTAATTTTGATAATAATTGACATTTTAAATATTTTTTGCTATATTTTAAAATTAAATACGGGGGTATTATGAAAAAGGTTTTTTTTATTATTTTCCTTTTTCTTCTTTTCATCTTTTGTGAGAAGTTAGATTTTTCTTGTGCTCAAAAAGTTTCTCAAAAAAAGGAGCCAGATTGGGTAAAATTGCCGACTAAGAAATTGGGAATTGGTAGTGAAGGTTATTTTACAACTGTTTCGGTCTCGCAAACCTCTCTTAGTGATGCCGAAGCAAAATGTAAGGAAGAGTTAAGTGCTTTGCTCTATAATTTAACAAGTGAATATTTGAGCCGCCTTAATCCACCGGTTAAGACTGAGTTTGATTTTATTCTAAAAGATTTGGTAGCGAAAGAGATTAAGAATGTTCTTGATAAGGTGAGTGAATACTTTGAGGTTCGGGATAAATATGAGAATAAGAGAGAGAAAAAGTATTATATCCTTGGTGGAATTCAATCAGAAAGGTTTTTGAAAATGCTTAATGAAAATTTGGCAAAGATTTATGAAAAGGAAAATCTTGTTAACCTATTAAAAGAGAATGAAGAGATCTATCGGGTAAGGGTTTCTTCCGATTATTATGAGGAGATTAAATCAATTTTAGAAGGCAATAATTTTATTATTGATAATGAGAAATATTTTGCCCAAATTATCGGTACGCCTTCTTATGAGACAGTAAGTAAACTGGCGTCATTAGGTGGACCGCTTTGGACAATAAAGGCATATTATATTATTTATTTAAAAGATAAGAAGGGAAATATTATTGGTAAAATATCCTCTTCCGAAGGAAAAGGTGTAAGCAATTCCAAAGAAGAGGCACAAAGAAAGGCATTAAGCGAAGTTAGTATCAATATCAATAAGTTAAATGATTATCTTTCGGAATTGAAAAGGGGTATTGAAACTTATTTAGAAAAAGAATTGACTAATACCTTGCCCAAGGTTGAAGAGAAGACAAAAGGATATTATGCGGATGCCTTGAAATATTTTGAGCAGAAAGATTATAAAAGTGCTCTATTTCTTTTGGAAAATCTCCATATTTTAAGTAAAGATTTTTCTAACGGGTTGATATTATATTTAAGGGCAAAGGGAAGTTTGGAAGGCGAGGTTATTGAGTAATTGAATTTCTTACTAATAATCTTATTTTTAAACAAGATAGAAATTATTTCTGTTGGAGATATATTTATTCACGAATCGGTATTGAAAAGTGTTTATCAAAAGGAAAGTAAAATATATAATTTCTATCCCTGTTTTGAAGAAGCGGAGCCTTATTTAAAGAATGCAGATATTGTTACCTGTTGGTTTGGTGGTGTGTTAGATACAATTGGACCTTATACTGGTTATCCCTGTTTTAAAACACCGAAAAATCTAGCAGAAGTTTTAGAAAAAGTTGGCTTTAAAATAACTTTTCGAACAAATCATACTATGGATTATGGAGAAAAAGGACTAAAAACAACTACTCATATTTTAAAGAAATATAATTTAATACAAATCGGTGCTTATGATAATGAAGAAGAGAGTGAAAATATTTATGTTTTTGAAAAGGATAATATTAAAATATCTTTTTTAAGTTATACCTATGGCACAAATGGAATACCAATTCCCAAACCTTGGATGGTTAATTTAATTGATTTAGAAAAGATAAAAAGGGATATTGAAAAGGCAAAAAGAATAAGTGATTTTGTAATTGTTGCTTTACATTTTGGTAATGAATATGAGAGGTATCCCAACAAAGAACAGAAAAGGATTGTAAGAGAGGTTATTAAATTTGGTGCTGATATGATTATCGCTTCGCATCCCCATGTTATTCAACCAGTAGAAATAGTTGAAATTGATAATAAAAAAGTATTTGTTGCCTATTCTTTAGGTAATTTCTTTTGTGGCCAAAGAAAAAGGTATACTGATACTGGTATTATGCTTAAATATATTATTGATAAAAGAGATAATAAAGTATTCTTAAAAGAAATAAGTTATATTCCTTGTTGGATAGCAAAATATAAAGAAGGAGAAAAATACAAATTCAAAGTTTTGCCAATAAAGAAATTTTTAAAACTTTATAAAGAAGGAAAAATTAAATATTTAACCAAAGAGAATATTTTGCGAATGGAAGAGGCATTAAAAGAGACAGTAAATCATATTGATAATCCAAAAATAAATTTTGTTTGTGAAGATGATTATTAAAATACCTGTTGGAAATTTAAATTTAGATCTTATTAAAAAATTTTTATTATCAAAAGGTACTGTAAAAATTAAAGATAAGGCAAGAAATAAGATTTTAAAGACCCATAATACTTTAAAAAAGATAATTGAAGAAGGAAGAATAATTTACGGAGTGAATACCGGTTTTGGTGCTTTGGTCAATAAAGAGATATCAAAAGAAGAGATAAAAAAATTACAATATAACTTAATTGTTTCTCACGCCTTAGGCGAGGGTGAATATTTTGATAAAGATATTGTTCGGTTGGCAATCTTTTTAAGGGCAAATATGCTTAGTAAAGGATATTCCGGAGTAAGAGAGGAGCTAATAGAAGCCTTATTAAATCTCATCAACAAAGATATTATTCCTTGTGTCCAAAAGAAAGGTTCAGTCGGTGCATCTGGTGATTTATCACCATTGGCACAAATCGCCTTAGTCCTTTTGGGAAAAGGAAAGGTATTTTATAATAATG
>JBDRVN010000028.1:0-21126 GCA_039801885.1 Caldifarciminota bacterium | reverse complement strand
TTGATAAAAAATTAATTTTAAGTTATAATTATTATTTAATAAAAGGAGAAGGAGATGAAAAGAATAATTATTTCTTTAATTTTATTATTAAGTTTTCTTTTTTCTAAGGAATATTTAGTCGTAGTGAAAATTGAAGAGGCTTCTCATTATGATCATTTAAATAACCTAAAAGAATTTATTCCAGTTGCCTTGCTTGATTATTCGGTTATCGGTAAAATTAGCGAGCAGGATTTAAATAAACTCACTAATTTTCATTACCAAATTCTTTATCCAATAGAATTAAAAGATAACGAAGCCTTTTATCTTTTATACTACCCAAAAGAAAATGAAGATTTATCTTTGATAAAAAAGGATTTAGAGAATTATTGTGAAGTTCTTTATAATGAGGGTCAAACTTTTTTAGTTAAGATTGATTTAGCGAAAATAAGTTCCTTAAGGGAGTTTGAATTATGCTATTTATCTTTAAGACCAATTATTTTACCAAAATCAGATGAGATAATTTGGGAAAGTAAGAAGCCGGAGATTTTAAATATCTCCCAACCCAATCCAATAATTCAAGAGATAATTGAAAGGATAACACCCAGTGAACTTGCTGAATTAATTAGACAGTTAAGTGGTGAAAAGAAATGTTTTGTTTTAGGCGATTCGGATTCAATCTCTACCCGCTACGCAACAACCCAAAAGAATTCAAGAGCAACTTATTGGTTTTATGAAAACCTCTTATCTTTCAATTTAGATTCAGTAGTTTTTGACCCTTTTAGCCATTCGCGAGGAAATGATAGCAATGTTATTGGTGTAAAAAAAGGAAGAATTTATCCCAATATCTATTTTATTATTGGTGGTCATATTGATAATACCTCTGAGTCACCGCAGGTTTATGCTCCTGGTGCCGATGATAATGCCAGTGGTGTTCTTGCTGCTTTGATTGCCGCAAAATATCTGAAAGATATTCCCTTTAAATACACAATAAAATTTATCGCTTGGAATGCCGAAGAACTTGGTCTTTACGGAAGTGAGGCACATTCCCAAAGAGTAAGGTCCCAAGGTGATTCCATATTAGGTGTTCTAAATTGTGATATGATTGCCTGCGAAATTTCTAATTTAGATTCGGTAAAGATTTATACTGGTCAAAGGATAACATCAAGGGCAATTGGCGAGACTGCCTTTGTTGTCAATCAAAGATATAATATTGGCTTAAATGTTAGAAGAAGCACTTATATGCAAGCAAATTCTGACCACTATCCTTATTATCAGCAAGGATACAATTCTGTCCATTTCTTTGAAGACGATTTCTGCCCGGATTATCACACAACGAGAGATAGAATTACTAGTTCTTGGTTTGATACCATTTATTATTGTAAGGTTGTGAAATTGGTTGTTGCCACTTTGGCTACCTTAGCAATTCCTGATACCCAGATTAGTTATCTCAGTGAAAATAAAATTATAAATAATAAAAAATTAAATAAAGGTATAAAAGGCGATATTTATAATATCTTTGGTCAAAAGATAAATAAAGAGAAAATAAGAAAAGGAGTCTATTATCTAAGAGAAGAAGGGTTTGATTTTAAAAAGGTTATTATTTTAAAATAAGCCGAGGTGGCGGAACTGGCAGACGCGGTAGGTTCAGGACCTACTGGCGAAAAGCCGTAGGGGTTCAAATCCCCTCCTCGGCATTAATTTTTATATTTTATAAAGATAGATAAATTAAAGCCCTTTTATTATCTTTTTTCTATTTTTAATATTTATCCTTTTCTAAAGAAAAGAAATTGTCAAAAAGATTATTATAAGAAAAATAATTCTATACTATCTCCTATACTATTCTCCCAACGGATTTTATAATTATTAACCGATAGCAATCACTAAACCAAACACCTCTTTTGCTTTATTTTCTAATAATACCTTAGCACAACTATTTAAAGTAGCACCGGTTGTCATTACATCATCAATTAAAATTATTTTTTTATTTTCAATATTATAGTTATTATTAAAAGCAAAGGCATTTTTAACATTTTCTATTCTCCTTTCTTCTTTCAGTTTTGTTTGGCTTTTCGTATTTTTCTTTCTAATAAGACAGTTTAAAACTTCTTTATTTGTTATTTTACCTATCTCTTTTGCCAAAATTTCACTTTGATTATAACCCCTTTCTCTTAATTTTGCTTTATGTAAAGGAACCGGAACTAAGTAATCACAACTTTTTAAATAATAATCATTAACTATTATATTACTTAATGCTTTTCCAAAGGTTTCTTTTAAAAATATCCGGTGATGATATTTGAATTCGTGGATAAGGTTATTAAAAGGGATATTGAAATAACCTAAGGCATAGGTTCTAATTTTTTTATTTACAATTATTAGTTGAGAAAAGATTTTTTGATGACAAGAAGGACAGATTTTTTCACCATTAGTAATTTTTAAACAGCCAAAACAGAGCGGCGGAAAGAAAAAATCATAGAAAGATTTTAGGATTTTTAAAATCATTTTTTAAGGCGAGAAAGAAAGATAATAAGAGCAATTACCATTAAGGAAAGAGAGATTAATTGATTTGTTAGAAAGTTTAATTTATTTTCGTAATATCTTAACAAATCAATAAGAAATCGGAAAAGAGCATAGAAAAATAGAAAAATGGAAAAAAGAAGCCCTTCTTTTTTGATTATCTTTGTTTTCTCTAATCTCAGAATAATAAAAAAGAGTATAAAACCAAAAAGACTGGAATATAATTGGGTAGGATGGATTTTGATATTAAAAAAGGTTGAACCGGCAGGTGAGTCCGGTGGAAAGATAACTCCATATTCACAAGGTTTACCAAAACAACAACCATTTAAAAAGCAGCCAATTCTTGTAAAACCTTCTCCCAAAGCAATTGCTGGTGAGATACTATCAAGCATTTTTAAAATTGGTAATCTATTTTTCTTAGCATAAATTAAGCCAGAAAGAAATCCGCCGATAAAACCGCCAAAAAACATTAAACCACCAAGACCACCACGCCAGAAAGCAATAATTCCAATTAAATCGTTTTTAAATTCATACCAATGATTTAATACGTATAATATCCTAGCACCAATTACTACACCAATAAGTATATAAACTGCCAAATTCACAATCGTATCTTCTTTCACACCAAATTTCTTTGCTCTTTTTTGGGTCAATTTTATTCCCAAAATAAAAGAGATAAAAAGCATTAAACCATAAGAATATAAAGAAAAATTACCAATTTTTAAAAGTATCGGATACATTGATAAAATATAATAAACTTTTAATTAATGTCAAAGAATGAAATATTGTTTATAATTTAACTTCTAATAATATATTTTCCTTTTTATATAATTCCAAATTGTCGGCATTAAATTCTGGTTTCATTGAAACTTTTATGTTAAATAAATCAATTAAACACCAGCCGGTAATTATAAATTCTTTCTCTTTTTGTTCGAAGGTATCAAAACAGAGTAGTAAATGATGCCCATCATCAGTAATTTTTTTCTTTGAATTTTTTAAAGGAGAAAAAAAGAAATCTCTTGGTGAACCAATGTCTCTTCGGGAAGTCGCTTTTACCTCTAAATAAGTAATCCTTCCAAATTTGTCAGCAATTTTTTCGTCAGGATAACCCATTAATGGCGGTCTTTCTAAAGATTTAATTATCTTAAGTTTGTCTTTATTTTTTTCGAAAAAAGAAGGTAGTATTTTATCAGCAAATATTCCTACTTCATTATTGCGGAAACTTTTTGGATTAGGGGATTTGATTAAGGATTTATAGAGTCCAAAAGTAATAGGTGTGGTATGATATTGTTTAGCAAAATCATTAACAATTATTTTTATATCTTCTAATAATTTTTTATCTTTTTCGTCATTTCTATTAATAGGAATTATTTTCTTATGGATAGTAGTTTCCACGATAATATGAAATTCTAATCTACTAAAAGCTCCTAAAATTTCTTTGATTATTCTTTCATAATTTTCCATTCTTCTTTTTATTTCATTATTTTTCATATTATTCCTTTCTAAAGATAAGAATGTTTTCTTTTTGCATCACATTATAAAGTCCATAAATAATCTTATCAATATTTTTCACCAATTTAAAACCAATTTTCTCAGCATAATCTATCACAAACTCAATAGTATTAATCTCCTTTCCTATGTAGGTTGCATTTCCAATAATAATAACGGCATACTTTTTAGGTTTTAAAACTCTGAACATCTCCTCTAAACTTTTTTTCATATCTTCATTGTAAAAATCAATCCTTTGTTTCCCCTTTCCTCTTACCCCAATAAATTTTTCTCTAATTTCTAAAAGATTATAACCCAGTTCTTTAAGAGCATGGGCATCATTAGATACATAATCCAAAGCAATAGAGTAAGGAGGCGAAGTAATTATCCCATCAACACTTTCGTTTTTTAAAGGTAATGCTCTGGCATCTCCTTCTTTTATATCTAATTTTCCTAATTTTAAATTAAGTTCTTCTGTTATTTCAATATAATCTGAAACAGAGGCAATCATTAATTCTAAATTTTTAAAAAAGGAATTAGAAAAATTTTTCCCCCGGCGAGCATTATCACTTATAGCTATAAGTTTTACCATTTTGTAGAAATTTCTAACATTTTCATTAGGAATAGTGTCTATTATGTTATTAAGATTTTTAATATCAAAAGATGTAGTTAATATTTTCCTTTTCCATTCGATTATCTGAGATAACACATTTATTGATTCTGTTTTTACTTTGCTTTGTAACACACATAGGGGAGATATATCTATACCTACACAATTTATTCCTAAGAGTTGTGCTTCTACAGCAGTGGTTCCGCTGCCAATAAATGGATCAAGAACTACGGCTCCTTCTTCAAGTCTAATAATATTCATAAGAGCTCTGATCATCTGCGGATGAAATTTTCCTTTATAGGGATAAATCCAATGTGTAAGATATTGATTAACAGAGCGGGTTCTATTTTTTTGAATAATTTTAAAATAATCGGTTGGTTTATCCTTTACAAATTTAAAATAAGCCAACCTTTTTCTAACTTTTTCTTCATCTTTTATTTCTAATAATTTAAAATCTCTCAACCCATTAGATATTTCAAAATTTACCCCTAATGAATGAAGCTCAAGTTGCGCCAAAGCCAATTCATAAATAAATTGAACATTGTCTAATAAAGTTAGGTCTTTATTGTTTAATGGAATCTCTCTCCAATAGGCCCAAAAGATTTCTTTTTTTATTTTCATAAGATTATTAATTATAAAATTAAAATTAACATAGTCAATAAGTTTTATTTGAATATTTTATTTATACTATTCATAAAAGGCGGATAAATAATTCCTTTTTCGGTAATAATTGCACTAATCAATTTGTTTTCAATAACATCAAAGGCCGGATTATAACATTCAATCTCTTTTGGCGCCAGATAATAATTATTAATTTTTATTATCTCTTCTTTATTTCTCTCTTCAATTATTATCTCTTTACCGGTTTTTATATTTTTATCAATTGTGGAAGTCGGGCAAGCAACATATAAAGGTTTTTTATAATATTTTGCACAGATTGCTAAGGTCTTTGTGCCAATCTTATTTGCAGTATCACCATTTAAAGCAACCCGATCGGCACCAACTAAAACTAAATCAATATCTTTCATTATCACTCCTACCATATTGTCAGTAATTAATATTGGCTTAATGTTTTTAAAAGGAGAATTTAAAATCTCGAAACTAGTTAATCGGGCGCCTTGCCATAAAGGCCTTGTTTCACAAATATAACAGGTAATTTCTTTTCCTTTTTTTGCCGAATAAAAAATTATACCTAAAGCGGTACCAATACCACCTGTTGCTAAATGGCCGGTATTACAGATTGTTAAAATCTTTGCCTTTTGAGGAATTAATTTATCACCATATTGAGCAATCTTTAAACAGTTATCTATCTCTTTTTTATGAAAATAAAGGGCCCTTTTCTTTATCTTTTCTTTTATTCTTTTTTCATTATTTTCACTTTTTATAATTTTTTCTAAATTTTCTAAGACATAAAAAAGATTTTTTGCGGTTGGTCGGGTATTTTTTAATTGGGAAATTGCTAAAAGAAGGTTTTCTTTTAAATTATCTTTAATTCTTTGGGATAAAAGATAAACTCCATAACCAGCAACTACTCCAATCAAAGGTGCACCCCGAACTTTTAATTCTTTTATTGCCTTTATTAAATCAGATAGTTCTTTTATTTCTATATAATTAATTTCGTTTGGTAATTTTGTTTGGTCTAAAAGAAAAAGGGAATTATTTTTAAGATAAAAAGCCGGATAAGGGAATTTGATAATATTTTTTACCCCCATCCGGCTTTTCCTTATTACTTCAAAAGTTCTTTAAGTTGCTTGGCGGCCCGGAAATATACTTTTTTCTTTGCCGGAATATCAATAATCTCACCGGTTTTGGGGTTCCTTCCTTTTCTTGCTTTTGTTTTCCTAACACCAAATATTCCTAAGCCGGGGATTGCCATTTTGTCCATTTTCTTAACAACCGATCTTACCGCATCAATAAAAGAATCTAAACAGGCAGTTGCCTGTTTCTTTGTTAGACCAACATCCTTGGCGATTTTCTCGATTAATTCAGCTTTCTTCATAATTCCTCCTTTTTAGATAAATACCCATTGCTAATATTTTAAGTAAAACTACCTTTCTGTCAACAAAAAAAATATAGATTTTTTAAGGGAAATTTTGCTATTTACTTAAATATTGACATTATATTTGATAATAAGATTAATTGACTTTAAGGGATATTTTATTAAAATTCTTTTATGAAAAATTTAACTTCTTTATTGTCGCCTCAAACAATTGCCGTAATTGGTGCTTCGACAAAAAAAGGAAGTATTGGTAATAGGGTTTTTTCTAATATATTACTTTCGGGCTATACCGGGGTTGTTTATCCAGTAAATCCTAATGCGAAAAGTGTTTTGGGAGTAAAAACTTATCCTTCTATTTTAGATATTACCGATGAGATTGATTTAGGAATAATTATTGTGCCGGCTTCTAATGTGAAAAATGTCTTGGAAGATTGTGGTAAGAAAGGAGTAAAGAGTGTTATAGTGATATCTGCTGGTTTTCGGGAAATTGGTGAGAAAGGCGCTCTTTTGGAAGAGGAGATAAAGAGAATTGCTCAAGAATATAATATTCCCTTGTTAGGTCCCAATTGTTTTGGAGTTATTAATGCTTCACCAAAAGTAAGATTGAATACTACTTTTGGAAGAGTGATGCCTAATTTTGGAAATATTAGTTTTTTAACTCAAAGTGGTGCAGTTGGCGCCGCTGCCCTGGAATTGGCATCGGCTTATGAGGTTGGTTTTTCAATATTTGTTTCTTTTGGTAACAAGGCTGATATTAATGAAAACGATTTACTTCTGTATTTAAAGGAAAACGAAGAGACAAAAGTAATTTTGTTATACTTAGAAGACCTAACTTCACCAAAAGAATTTTTAGAGATAACAAGAGATATTACCACTAATTATAAAAAACCAATATTAGCAATAAAGGCTGGAAGAACGGAAGCTGGTCAAAGGGCTGCTTCTTCTCATACGGGTGCCTTAGCAGGAAGCGATGAGATTTATAATGCCTTTTTAGACCAATGTGGAATTTTAAGGGTTGATAAAATAGAAGATTTGTTTAATTATGCCAAGGCTTTTGCTTATCAATCATTACCAAAAGGAAGAAGGGTGGGAATCATCACTAATGCTGGCGGAATCGGGGTAATGGCAGCAGATGCGGCTGCTCTTAAAGGTTTAGAAGTGGCAAGATTTACAAAAGATACCGAAGAAAAATTAAAAAAGATTCTACCACCACAAGTAAATATTGCTAATCCTTTAGATGTTGTTGGTGATGCCGATGAAGAAAGATACATCCAATCTTTAAAGGCAATTTTAGAGGATGAAAATATTGATGGAGTTGTTGCTAACTGGACACCAAGTATTATGGCAGAAACTAAAAGTATTGCGAAAAGGATTAGTGAGATTGCTTTACATTATAATAAACCAATATTTGCTTCTCTTTTGACATTAGAAAATCCAAAAGAAATTATTGAAATTTTATGGGAAGCAAAAATTCCTTATTATTCTTTTCCGGAAGAAGGTTGCGATGCTTTATCTTTGATGGTGAAATTTAAAGAATGGACAGAGAGAAAATTAACAGAAATAAAAAAATTTGGAGATGTACGGAAAGAAAAAGTAGCAGAGATTTTGACAAAGTATAAAGATAGAAAATTTATCTTGGAACCGGATGGCTATGAGATTTTAAAAGCCTATAATATTCCGGTAATGCCTTATTTTATTGTGAATTCCTTAGAAGAATGTATAGAAAAAGCAAAGATTTTAACTTATCCGGTGGTTCTAAAAATAGTCTCTTTTGAGGTACTTCATAAAACAGAAGTAGGTGGAATTTTTGTTGATATTGAGGATGAAGAGGAGTTGAAAGAAAAATATAAGAAATTGATAAACAATATTAAAAAGAAAGGCTTTAAGATAGAAGGGGTGTTGTGCCAGAAAATGGCGGAGGAAGGAGTAGAAACAATTATTGGTGCGAAAAAAGATAAGGTTTTTGGTAATGTGGTAATGTTTGGTATGGGTGGAATTTATGTAGAAGTTTTTAAAGATGTTTCTTTTCGCGTTTGCCCAATAAGAGAACTTTCTGCTTATCATATGATTGAAGAAACTAAAGGTTATCAAATATTAAAGGGTGCCCGAAAGGGTAAAATTTATTCAATAGATAAAATTGCCGAAGTTTTGATGAGACTTTCTCAATTAGTTTGTGAATTTAATAATTTTTTAGAAATTGATATTAACCCTTTTATTGTTTATGAGAAAGATAAAGGAGGTTATGCCTGTGATGCTCGATTTATCTTATGTTAAAGATTATTTTGATTTAAGGATTGAAGAGAGTGAGACAACTTCTCTTCAATTCCGAGGAAAAGAGTTAGAAGTTATTCAAAGAAATTTTGAACGGGGCGGCTTCTTGCGGATTTTTAAAAAAGGTAATTGGCTTTCCAGTTCTTTCAATGATGTCGAAAATCAGATTAATAAAGAAAATATTGATAACCTTTTAAAAGATGCCGAACTATTAAAACCTAAAGAAGGTAGTTTAACCTTTCTTTTCCCCAAGGAAGATAAACGGATTTATAAGATAATTGATCAGGAAGAATTATTAAATTATAAATTTGATTTATTAAGGAAGTATAATAATATTTTACTTTCTCATCCCAAGATTGTTACTACTAATGCCCTTTATCACGACCGATTAGTGAGAAAAATTTTTTATTCTAAAGAAGGCCGAAAGATTGATTATACTATCTTTTATTACACTATCTATTTGGTAGCAGTAAGTCGCGATGGAAATAATATTTGTGATTACGGAATAGGAGTGGGTCGTTCCCGAGTTTTAGAAGGTGAGGTTTCTATAAAAGAGTTGTTAAAGGATTTAGAAAATAAAGAAGAAGAGGCTGAGAAAATAGTGAAAATCGTAGTTGATTTGCTTTCTGCCGAACCAGTGGTAGGCGGTATTTACGATGTCATTATTGACCAGAGATTAGCCGGTGTTTTTGCCCACGAAGCCTTTGGTCATTTATCGGAAGCCGACCATATTTATACCAATGAAAAATTGAAGAAATTAATGACAATTGATAATCAATATGGTATTGAAGAATTAACCATCATTGACGATCCTTTATTACCGAATGAGAGGGGAAGTTATCTTTATGATGATGAAGGAACGGAAGCAAAAAAAACTTATCTTTTAAAAGAAGGAAAAATTGCTGGTCATTTACATTCCAAAGAGACTTCGGCAAAAATGGGTGAAGAACTTACCGGCAATGCCCGAAGTATCTCTTATCGTCATCCGCCAATTGTCCGAATGTCTAATACTTATATTGAACCAAGAGATAAAAGTTTTGAAGAGCTTCTTTCTCTTTTGGATAATGGTTTATATGTCTGCGGTGCCCGCGGTGGACAAACCGAATTGGAAAATTTCTCTTTTGCTTCCCAATATGCTTACGAAGTGAAAAAGGGTAAGTTAGGAAAAATGATCAGGGATGTGACTATCTGTGGCAATGTCTTTGAGACATTAAAAAACATCAAAGGGATTGGCAATGATTTAAAAATTCATGGTGGCAGTTGTGGTAAAGGAAGTCAATATCCTTTGCCGATTGGTGATGGCGGACCGCACATATTAATAAAAAATGTAATAATTGGAGGCAGATAATGGTGATAGAAGATTTAAAAGGACTTTTGAAAGATAAAAATATTATTTACGATATATTTTACGAAGAAGGACACCAAGAAAGTTTTCAATATCGTGGTGATGAGCCTTATTCTTGTGAAAAGAAAGAGACAAGAGGAGTTGGTTTAAGAGTGATTAAAGATGGCCGAATCGGTTTTTCTTCCACTTCCGATTTTTCTAAGTTAAAAGAATTGGTTGATACTGCTTTAACCCTTTCTTTTTATGGTGAAAAAGTTAATATAAAATTACCTTGGGAAAAAGATTTACCGGAAGTGAAGACAATTTCTAATAAGACGAGTTTAATAAAAAGTGAGAAACTCTGTTCAATGGCTGAAGAGTTAATTTCTTTAATCAAAGAAAAAGAACCAGAAGTAAAAATTGACCTTTCTATTGAGAAAGAATACCAATATGTCCGATTGGCAAATAGCGAAGGTTTTGATGCTTCTTACGAGAAAATAATTTTGGGATTTGGTTTTGACGGACTATTAGTATTAGAAGATGGGATTACCTGGCTTTCTGATTTCTATAATCTTTCAGAGAATCCCGAATTAGATTTTAAAAGGGTTAGTGAAGATTTTTGCCAATTAATAAAGATTGCTAAGAAGAAAGTAAAAATAAATACCGGTGAATATAAAGTAATTTTAATGCCAATACCAGCTGCTCATTTTTGCTCTATCCTTTTTGTTGGTGCTAATGGTAAACAATTAGAAAAGAATGCTACTCCCTTAATTGATAAAGAAGGAAAACAGATTGCGCCCACTTTTTTAAATATTGTTGACGATGGGATCTATCCTTTTGGATATAACACATCACCTTTTGATGGCGATGGAATAAAAAGAAGAAGCACAAAAGTGATTGAAAATGGTATTTTTTCTAACTTCCTTTTTGATTTAGTAACTGCCCAGAAGTTAAATCGGAAATCTACAGGTAACAGTGACCGAAGTTATGGGAATATGCCAAGAATTCAAGCCACCAATATTTATGTTGAGCCATCTTCCGATTATCCCTTAACAAAGATAATAAAAGATGTAAATAACGGAATAATTATTTATTATATGCTTGGTGCTGGCCAATCAAATGTTTTAGCGGGTGAATTTAATTGGGTAATTAACTTGGGATTTAAAATTGAGAATGGCGAAATTATCGGTCGAATAAAAGATTGTATGTTTGCGGGAAATTTATATGAATATCTAAATAAAATTATCTTAATCGGTAGCGAAATTAAAGATTTAGGTAATTATTATCTTCCACCTATTGTATTAGATAAATGTAAGATAGTTACAAAGGGTATCTAATTTTCAAGTTTCCTATAAGGAAACTTTTTATTTATCAAAAATTTTGTTTAAGTTATTGAAATTTAAGAACTTAACTTGCTTTAGCCTTTTGGATAGGGGACTATCTACTATACTGCCTTATATACCACTTTTGAGGTAGGTTTATAAATAGTTTAAAAAGCATTTTTAAGGAGAGAGGGATTATAAGAGAAGAATAATCTATTGATTTTAATTTTTTCTCTATAGTTGGTTAAGAAATTATTAGTAGTTATAAAAATAAGAGAGATTAGCCTTTTCATTTTTTACTATATTATCAATAATAAAAAAGAGGTTTAAATAATATCTTGGTAATTTAATTAAAAAGAATCTACTTTAGACCTTTACTTTCTTGATTTGACATTCAACAATTTTTCATTAATATTCTTTTATGAGAAAGATATTTTTGGTAATTATTTTTCTGGGGGTAATTAAAGGAAATTCTCCGCCGGGTAAACCTGTAATTTTTGGTCCGAAGGTAGCCAATATGGGTGAGATTTGTAATTTTAAAATTTTTGCTATTGACCCAGATGGTGATAGTATTAAATATTTTTATAAAGAAAATATAATAACAGGAGGAGAAGCAATATGGAAAGAAGTATGGAAAGAGACACCTTTTTATGCGAGTGGAGAGACGGTTTATATTTCCTATGTTTTAATGGGTAGCGGAGTTCGCAAAATTTCCTTTTATACTCAGGATAAAAAAGGAGCATCTTCGGAAGAAATTGTTTATGAGATTACGGGTAAAATACCTGAGAGATTAAAAGGAATAAAGAAATTTGCCGGTATCTTTTTCCCTTACGAAAAAGGATGGGAGATAATAGATTTTTGGATGCTTGATACCAGTGACCGAATGATAGTAAGGTTGCAGAAACCATCAAATGAAAGAACCCTTGATGCCTTTTGGCTTTGCCAATTAAAAGAAGATATATTAAAAAAGATACAATTTCTTAGTACTGATGATAGATATTTGGTAGAGGAGGAAGGTATGTGTGGGCACGATAAAGGTATAAGTTTCAATGATAGTATATTTTGTTATACGGTTTATGAATGGAGAACAAGTGAATGGACATATATTTTTGATTTAAAAAATTTGGAAATAATTGGCGAAACAGGTAGAAAATATACTCCAAGTAATGTTTTTGTTCCGCCGCCTTATTTTTCGGTAATTTCGGAAAAAGAAGGAGAAAATGAATTCACGGGAAAATCTCTTGGGAAATTTTTAATAATTCCTTATTTTCCAATTAAAGATTTAGGAGAAAGATGGAGAGATATAACTTTGGGAGAATGTTGTTTACAGATAGACCCAAAGAAAAATTTGGGATTTCTTATTAAAGGTTCGGCAGAGAATATACCACCTTTTAAGGTTTTAGTGATTTCCGATAGTGAATTACTTATTGAGATATTTAAAACCGACTCATTTATAAAAGGTAATGATTTAAAGAAAAGCGAATACTTAGAGATATGGCAAAGGACTAAGGAGGGAGATTATAATTATAATTTTTATCGTTGGGGTATAAGACTTGCTGATGGAGAGATATTTATTTTATCAGACCCAATTTTCTTTAGAACCTTTGAATATGGAGATAGTATTGAAGCAGCGGCTAAAAAATTTAATTGGATTTTATTAGACTTTTTTGATGAGCTAGGAGTATTTAAAGCTCCTGATAGTGTGCCGAAGTTGCCAGAGGTTTGGATAAGTGATAAGGAAGAGAGGAAAAAGATGCATAATTCAGTTATGGTTAAGATAAAATTGCCTTATAAAATAGTTTTTTATGCTTCTTCTCTTTCTATTGCTTATTATTTTCCGGACAAAAAAGGTTCGCTCTTTTCTACAAGTGAGATTAAATTTGATGAAAAATATAGTATGTTTTCGTTAAGTATGGTGAAATCGGGATATTATACTGGTGAGTTATTAGATAACCGATTGTTGAAAGTTCCCAAAAAATTTGCCCCTAATGAGCCAATATTTGATTATCGCAAAAGATATTAAATAGCCTTTCCAATTTGACATTTAACAATTTTTCATTATAATCATTTTTATGAGAAAGATAATTTTATTAATCTTTTTATTTAGTTTTTGTTTTAAGCCTTCAATTATTAGTGGTCAGACAAAACCTTATGATGTTTTAATACGGAGTGGTAAGATTTATCTGCAAAATCGGCAATATGAAAAAGCAAAGGAGATGTTTGAAGAGGCAGTTTTACAAAAGCCTAACGATCCCGATGGTAATTTTTATTTGGCAATAACTTTAATTTCTTTGGGCGATTATTTTAATGCCGCCAGATATCTTTTGGTTTCGGTTAATGATAATAATTATTTAAAAAAGATCCAAAAAGATGAGAATTATAAATTAACCTGTTGGTCTTCTTTGATTGAGGCATCCCAGAGTTATTTAGCAAATAATAAATCGGATTCGGCTTTAATTTATGCCAATGGTGCTTTAATCCTTGATCCAGAAAGACCTTTTAATTATACTCTGCTTTCCCAAATTTATGTCAATTTAAAAATGTATGATTCGCTATATTCTCTTGCCCAAAATATGATAAGTAAAGATGCTAATTCACCGCAGGGTTACTCTTTATTAGGTAGTTATTATTTAGCAAAAGAAGACTATGATAATGCCTTAAATTCTTTTGAAAATTCTATCAGAAATTATGAAAGAAAGATTAGCGAAGAGAAAGATAAATTAGCCGAACTTTTAAAATTGAAAGAGGAGAAAGAGAAGGTAATAAAGAAATTACTTAACTATCAAAGTGAGAAAAAAATAAAAGAATTTGAAAGTTATCTAAAAGATAGTTTAAAATTTAGGAGTGGAATTGAAAAAGTTGCTCAGTTGGTTTTGGAAATCAGTAGTCTAAATCAAGAATATGCCCAAAATCTTTTAAGAGTTGGTTTAATCCAAATGCAAAAGAAAAAAGAAAAAGAAGCAGTGAATACTTTCAAGAAATTATGGGAAGTGGATGAAAAGAATTATGATGCCCTTTTCTATTTAGGCGCCAATTATTATAACCTTTCTTCGTACGATACCTGTCGGATAACTTTTGAGAATTTAATTTCTTTGACCCTTCGTCAGTCAACTGAGGAAGAGAGATTAAAAATTAAAGATTTAATTTCCGACACTTCTTTAAATTATATAGAACTTCCTTCTCAATTTTCGCCTTATCTTTATTATTTAACAAAAGATAATTCCCTTTCTATTTTGGCGCCGGAAAGATTGGAAAATGTTTATATGATTCTTGGTGGTTCTTATGCCCAATTAGCAAAATTAGAAAATAAGCCAAATTATTACGATTCGGCTATTAAATGTTTTGAGAAGATTATTTTGATAAATCCAAAGAATTTAGATGCTTACCAGAACTTGGCAGTTGTCTATCGGGATAAGGGAGATAAAGAGACAGCAAGGAAATATTTAGAAAAGAAAATGAAATTAGAGAAGGAGTTGAAATGAAAATAATATTAAATATCCTAATTGTTATTTTATTGGCAGGACTTTTATATGTTTTAATTTATCCTCAATATGAAGAGAATAGAATTCAACAGGTGAAAATCGCTTGTGATTCCAGTATTGCTTCAGTCGTTTATTTTGTTGCTTTTGATACGGGATTTTTCAAAAGCGAGAGGATTGAACCAGTTTTTATTTTCTATCAAAATCAAAATGAAGGGGTTGAGAAGGTAATTAAAAATGAATGTGATATGGGGATTTTTCCGTGGATAACAATTTTTGATTATATGAAAAATAAAAACGAAACTTTAATGGTTTTCACTTCTTATGAATTTCAATCAGGGATTACGGTTGATGCGATAATTATAAATCAAATAAAGTTAAAACTAAAAGATAAAATAGTTTTTACCGCATTAAATAATAAAAAATTTGGTGTTCCCTTTGGTTATTTGGAAATTGCTAAAGAGATTTTAACTCGAATGGGTGTGGATGTTAAAAAAGTTAATTTTGTTGAAGGTAGTTTTGGTGAAATATATGATAAGTTTTTAAAAGGCGAGATTGATGCGGGATTATTTATTGAACCCTATCGTTCGCTATTAATAAATCAAGGTTATTATTCATTATTTGAAGGTCCATTGCCCAAAATTTATGTGTCTGCCTATCCCGGTTATGCCATTGGATTTTCTAAAGATTTCTTTAATAAGAAAAGAAGGATATGTGCCAAGATAAAGAAGATTACTGATGCTGCGATTGCGATAATTAATAAAGATGCTAAATATGCCCGCGAAGTATATCAGAAATATTTTCAATTTGCTTCTGAAAATGTAAGGTTGCCCGATATTCAAAAAACCAGCGCAATGAATAAAGGAGCAATTATTTCTTTATTTAGAAAAATTTATAACGAAGAACCAGATACTACTTTCTTATTTGCCAAACCCTATCAATTACAACTATAGAATAAATGGGGTTGTGCTAAAGTGGGGGGTTGGCGGTCCCCTGTAACCCGAAACCCGCCTGATGCGGGGCTGACAGGACAAGTTGAGGGAAAAGATAATGGGTGTCTTTAATAAAAAGGAGGCGATGAAGACCGGGTCTGACAAAGGCATAACCTATAAACCCCGCCAGGGCCGGAAGGCAGCAACGGTAAGTAGGAACTATGTCGGTTGTCAGGGTGCCTGGTTGGAGCCTTTCTTTTTATTAAAGCCCCATTATTTTTTCTCGAACTTGTCGCACAACCCCGATTAACTTTTTAATTTTTAAATTATATTATAAAAAAGTGGTAACCTTTAGGGCTATTTTTTCGTCTTATATATATGGGGTATTATGGAATAAAGAGGTTATTAGATTTCAGGATTTTGATTAAGAAAGGATTATTAAAAAATAAACCTAAAAAGGAGGTGTTTAAAGCCTTCCGCCTATTTTTATTTAATAACTAAATAAATCTTCTCTTTTATATATTTTTAAAAATCTACATCAATAAAATAGGAGGATTTTATTTCCTATTAAGAAAGGAGCAGTATAGTAGATAGTAGAGAGTTTAATATATTTCCTCAATCAAAATGGGCTAATTAAATAATTTTTGCGAAGAAAAATATAAACTTATTTATTTTGACTTTAATGCTTTATTTTTTATAATTAGACATATGGAGCGAAAAGTTTTTTCTTTAAAATACCGGCCAAAGACTTTTGACGAGATTTGTGTCCAAGAGGTTGTTGTTAGAACTTTGAAGAATGCAATTTTGAGTAATAAAATCCATAATGCCTATTTATTTTCTGGTCCAAGAGGAACCGGTAAGACAACAACGGCAAGGATTTTTGCTAAGGCATTAAATTGTGAAAAAGGAATGACAATAAATCCTTGTAATCAATGTGAAATTTGTAAGGAGATTGATAATTCTAATTCTTTGGATGTGATTGAGATTGACGGTGCTTCTAATCGGGGAATTGACGAAGTAAGAGAATTAAGAGAAAAGGCAAGGTTTAACCCAATTAAAGGAAGATTTAAGGTTTATATTATTGACGAAGTTCATATGTTAACTACCGAAGCCTTTAATGCTTTATTAAAAATTTTGGAAGAACCACCACCTTATGTAAAATTTATTTTTGCGACGACTAATCCGACAAAGGTACCAAAAACAATTATTTCCCGTTGCCAAAGGTTTGATTTTCGGAAAGCGCAAGTTAATGAAATTGTTTCTCGTTTAAAAGAGATTGCCAAAAAAGAAAATCTTATCTTAGAAGAAGATGCCTATTATCAAATCGCCAAAAGAGCTGATGGTGCCATTAGGGATGCCGAAGTGATATTAGAGCAGGTTTCGGTCTTTGCTTCTCAGCCAATTAAAGGAGAGGATGTGGAGAAACTTTTAGGAGTGGTTCCGGAAAGAATAATTTTTGAATATTTTGAAGAATTAAAGAAAGCTGATTTAAAAGAGGTTTTAAGATTTTTAGTTAGAATTGAACAAGAAGGAAGAGACCCTTTTGAATTTTATAAAAGTATTCTCCAAGCCTTTCGGACAATTTTACTAGTGAAAAACGGATTGCCTCAAAAGGCGTTGGGGATTACCGATGAAGAACATCAAGAATTTGATAAAATTGGCAATCTCTTCTCTGACCAAGAGATATATGAGATGATAAATATTTTGATTGGCTACGAGAGATTATTGAAATATACTTCCTTTCCGGAAATTGCTTTAGAGAATTTGAGTTTATCATTGTTGAAATATTTTAAATTGAAAAAAGAAATGGGATTAATTTCTCTTGGTAAGATCTATAGTATTTCACCGAAAATCGCAGGAATTTTAGAGGAGACCATTATCAAAGAGGTTGACAATGTTGTTCATATTTATTATCCTCCCATTAAAGGGAAATTAACTATTTTACAAGAACACGAAGAAGAGATAAAAGAGGTTTTAGAAAAGATTTTAAATAAAGAGGTTAAGATAAAATTTATCCAAAGAGAAATGAAAGAAGAGAAAAAGATTTCCGAGATTTTTGATAAAACCTTTGAAGGATTTGAAGAATTAAAATGAACGAGGATTTTAAAAAAGTATTAAAATTTTTAGAAAAACTACCGGGAATTGGTAAAAGGAGTGCCCAAAGAATTGGTTTTTATCTTTTAAAATTGGATGATAAGGAAATAAGAGAATTTACCAATTCCTTAATTTCCGCAAGAGAAAATTTAAGAATTTGTGAGGAATGTTTTAATTATAGCGAGGAAAGGATTTGTAAAATCTGTCAAAACGAAAATCGGGATAATAGTTTATTATGTATTGTGGAAGAACCTGCTCATCTTTTTTTCATTGAAACGACTAAAATTTATAATGGTAAATATTTTATTCTTGGCGGATTATTGACATCGGAAAAAGAAGAGATAATGAAAGAAAGGATAGATAAACTATTAGCGAAAGTAAAAAATGACAAACTAAAAGAGATAATTATCGCCTTAAACCCCACAACCGAAGGTGAAGCCACTTCTTATTATCTTTCTGATCTTTTAAAGGAATTTAAGAAAAAGATAACCCGAATTGGTTTAGGACTTCCTTTTGGTTCTTCTTTAGAACTTGCTGATCCCATTACCATTACCAAGGCAATAGAAGGTAGAAAAGAGTTAGGTTAATTTTTAAAAGGAGGAAAAGATGATTTTTGATATATTTTTATCACCAAGAAATTATTTTTTAAAATTAAAAGAAAAACCAGAATTTATTATTCCTTTAATTATTATTCTTGTTTTTACTTTGCTTCAATCTTATGTAGCAACTCGTTATACCAATGTTTCCGAAATCATTAAAAGAATGGAAGAAAGAGGAGCACCAAGAGAACAGATTGAAAGGGTGGAAGAATTTATGAGAAGACCAACAAGAGTTATTATCGGTTTAGTTAGTGCTTTAATCGTTACTGTTATTTTCCTTTTAATAATCTCTTTAATCTTTAATTTTTCGCTTCCTTTATTAGGTAGCGAAAGTAATTTTGTAAAGACCTTTGCGGTTGTCTGCGGTGCGGGTTTGGTAACTGCTTTTGGTTCATTAATTAGAAGTATTATAATTGTTCTTCGTCAATCACCATTTGTGACAACCAGTTTGGCATTACTTTTACCTACCGAAAAAGGACTTTTATTTAATTTTCTCTCCCGTTTTGATTTTTTTACAATTTGGCAGATAATTTTGATTGCCTTCGGTTTAAAAATAGTTTTTGATTTAAAAGGTAATAAATCTTATTATTTCGTGATTGGGATTTGGTTTTTGTGGGTTATTATTTCTACCTTTGTTTTCCGTGGACCAATGAGGGGTTAATTATTCCATTAGACTTCTGACCATTTTCAAATTCATTAAATCCCATTTTGTATCATTTTTTGGTGTTTCCAAGATTGCTGGCAGATGTTTCAATAATGGATGGTTTAGAATAATCTTAAATCCTTCTTTACCAATTTTACCTTTGCCAATATGCCAATGCCTATCAACTCTGCTTCCCAAATCAGTTTTTGAGTCATTTAGATGTAAAAGATGTAATTTTCTTAAACCAATTAATTCATCAAGTTTTCTTAATGTTCCATCTAAACCTTCTTTTGTGGCGATATTATAACCAGCCTCAAAAATATGGGCGGTATCAATAACAATCCCTACCCTTTCTTTATCTTCAACCAAATCAATTATTTTTTTAATACTTTCAAAGTTATAACCAACTTCACTTCCCATTCCGGCAGTATTTTCTAAAAGAAGTATCACATTATTTTTTACTTTCAAAAAGGCTTCATTTATTCCCAAGGCAACATTTTTTAAAGCCGTCTCTTCATCGGTTGCCATTCTTTTGCCAATATGCATAACCACATAATTAGAACCTAAAATTTCTGCCCTTTCTAATTCGGCAATCAATGCCTGGATAGATTTTTTAAAAATTGTCTTTTTACCCGAAGCCAAATTTGGTAAATAAGGCATATGGACAAATACCGGATAAATTTTATTCTCTGCAACCTCCTTTCTAAATATTTCAACTTCTTTTAAATTTAGTTTGGAAATCCGCCAGCCCCTGGGATTTGTTGAAAAGATTTGAATTGTTTCGCACTCTCTTTTCTTTGCCCTTTCCACTACTTTTTTAAATCCACCACTAATGGCAATATGAAAGCCAATCCTCATAATTCCATTTTAATAAAATCAATTTAAAAGTCAAGGAGGATAAAAAAATAAATGTGTTAAGACATGATTACCAGGTTAATAAGGGTATTAAGGTAAAAGATGTGTTGAAATTATTCAATAAGTTTCTTAAAATAATAGGTGTCCCAAAAAGAGTTAAGAAATTAAAGAAATTAAAAAGGGGACGTCTATGTTTCTATACAAAGAATTATACAATAAAATGAATATTGAAGCAAGATTTAAATTAAGAGTTAAAATGATTGAAGCATATAACCAAGTAAAGACAATTAGACAAATTAGTAGAGAATACGGAGTCTCCCGAAATACCTTAAGAAAATGGATAAAAAGATACAAGGAGAAAGGCGAAGAGGGACTTAAAGAATTATCAAGAAAGCCTTATAACTCACCAAAAAGAACGCCAAAAGAAATTCAGGAAAAATACTGGAAATTCGTAGGAAAACTAATTGGGAAAAAAAAGAATTGCCTTGAGATTAAAATTAAATGAGTGGACAGTAAGAAATGTGTTGAGACAAAATGTAATAAGAAAAAAGAGAAAAGAAAGAAAAGGATTTTTTCCCGCTTTTTGGAGTTGGGAGATAGAAGAACCTTTTTCGCATGCTCAAGTGGATACCAAAGATATTCTTGATAAAGCAACATTAGGAACTGAATTATACCAAAAATTTAGCCTCCTCAAATTACCAAGATACCAATGGACTTTTTGTGAAAGTATCTCAAGCTTTAGATTTTTATCTTATAGTCACCGGTTAAACCAAGAGAATGGATTTTTATTTGTTGGGTTGGTTATGATGTGGTTAAGATGTTGGGGGATAGATAAAGAAGTGTTTTGGCAGGAAGACTGGGGCGAAGAGTTTGGTGGCGATAATCCTTATAATTTAAAATTGCTTAATGAGAGACGGTATAAAATTTATGGTGCTGTTTTAGGAAAGGCACCAAAAAGGAGGAAAGGATACCAAGGGAGGGTAGAAAGGTCGTATAAAACCGATGACGAAGAATTTT
>JBDRVN010000027.1:0-21622 GCA_039801885.1 Caldifarciminota bacterium | reverse complement strand
ATTTTGTAGGCATAACTTTTATCAAAATATAACTCAAAACCATCTTCACCTGTATAGCCTGTTCGGGAGACTAACATTAAAACATCCAATATCTTCATTTCCTTAGAATAATAAAAACCAATCTCTGGTAAATTTTCATTAGTAAGCAAAGAAAGAATTTTTTCTGCCCTTTTACCTTGCAAAGCCAATTGGCAGACCTCTTCGGAAATATTTTTTACTTCACAATTAAATTTTTTATTTATTGATAAAATATAATTATAATCCTTCTCTAAATTGGCACAATTTACCACCAATAAAATTCTATCAGGTAAATTATAACAGACCAAATCATCGACAATCCCGCCATCTTCATATAACATACAAGCATAACAAGCCTGATACTCTTTTAAAGAAAAAATATCATTAGTAATCAGATAATTCACAAATTCCTTATAATTCTTTCCGGAAATTTCAATCCTTCCCATATGGGAAACATCAAAAAGACCACAATTATTTCTAACTGCCAATACCTCATCTTTAATTGAGCGATAAGAAATCGGCATCAAATAAGAAAAAAAATCAATCATCTGTGCCTTATATTCTAAATGCTTCTCATAAAAAGGTGTTTTCTTAATCATTTTAGTATTATAATAAATTATCATCAAAAGTCAAAAAATCTTATATTCTTATCTATCTTGAAAACCCTATCTTAACAAATTTACTTATAATAATTAACCTAAAAATAAAAGGAATTCTAAACCAGAGTATAAAACCATCATAAAACTAAAATAATCATTCAAAAGCAAAACTTATTTATTTCAAAAGATTTAAAAGAAATCTTTATCCATTTTAAAATAGTTTTCTCAAATTATTATATCTTTAAAAACTAAATTCTATACTATCTCCTATACTGCTCCCTTTTCAATAGAAAGTAAAATCCTCCTGTTTTATTAATACAGATTTTAGAAAATATATAAATAAGATATTTATTTAGTTATTAAATAAAGAAAATACCAGGCTTTAAGCACCTCCTTTTTATATTTGTTTCTTATTAAAATTAATAACCCCTTTCTCCAATAATCGTTAGAAACCATTTGGAAATTATAATTGTAAAAAGATAAATAGCCTTCCTTTGTAATTATTTTGAAATTGCCCATAGGATTAATAATGGTATATTTATCAACCCTTGGATAACAATCTATTACTATAATATATCCTTTTAATTCTACTCTCCCCATATATATAATACGAAAAAAGACCCCAAAAGGTTACCACTTTTTTTATTAACTTAATAAGCTCTTATTCAACACTCTTGACTTAATTTTATTTCTCTTTATACTAATATCAAATGTATAAATTTAGCGTTTCTGGTTTAAGGGGAAAGGTATTTTTTAATATTTTTCCATATGATTTTTTTATATTTACTTACCATTTCTCTAAAAATCAAAGGGAAGATAAAATTTTATTAGGTTATGATACCCGACCAAGTTCTAAAATTTTTTATTCACCGGTTATATCAGGAATTATCCAGGCAGATAAAGATGTAATTGATTTGGGAATTATTCCAACACCAACATTGGTTTTTGCTTCTCGAATACTCAAATTACCAGGAATTATTATTACTGCTTCCCATAATCCATTAAATGAAAATGGTTTGAAATTTGTATCCAGTAAAGGTCGGTTTCTTTTTGAGAAAGAGATTAAAAAATTTAGTTTTGATGATATTAAAAACTTAGAAAGAAAAGATGTGCCCAAAATTGAAAGTTTTAATAAAGAGCTTATTTATCAAAAACATCTCTTAAAAATTAGCAGGTATAAAATATTTAGAGACCTTTCTTTTGGAGATCTAAAAATCGGAATTGATTGTGTCAATGGCTCAGCAAGTTCAGAAATTAATTATTTCTGTAATTCTTTAAATTTAAAGGCAAGTTTCTTATTTTGTGATACCGAGATTAAAAAAGATTTTCCAAGACCTCCAGAACCTTCTGGGAATTCTTTAAGAAAATTAGCTAATTTTATAAAGAAAGAAAAATTAAATTTGGGAATTGGTTTTGATCCGGATGGTGATCGAGTTGCTTTTGTCTGTGAAAATGGCGAAATTTTAAGTGAAGAATATACCCTTCCCTTAATTCTTTTATATTTCTTAGAAAAGAAAAAGACACCGATCGTTTGTAATTTCTCAACAAGCCTTTTGGTAAATGATGTTTGTGAAAAATTTAATGTCCCTTTGTATCGAACAAAGGTTGGTGAAAGTAATGTTGTTTATCAAATGTTGAAAAGAAAAAGTCTTATTGGTGGCGAAGGAAATGGCGGCGTGATTGTTAAAGATATTAATCTCACAAGGGATGGTTTTGTTGCTTTTTATATTATTCTATCTTTAATCAAAGAAAAAGATAAACCTTTATCAATATTGAAAAAGAATTTTAATGATTACATAATTATTAAAGAGAAAATGGCATTTGAGGTTAAAAATTTTTTAAAGATGAAAGAGCGAATAAAGAATAATTTTATTAAGTTATTTAGAAAGCCTTATCTTATTAATGAAGAAGATGGTTTTTTCTTTTTTAAAAGAAATTTCTTATTCCATTTAAGACCTTCTAATACCGAAAATCTTTTAAGGGTAATAATCAATGCTGATGATGAAAAGATTGCTAACCAAGTTTATGAGATTTTAAAATAATATGTGTGGAATTGTTGGCTATATTGGTTCGCGGGATATTGTTTCAGTTTTGTTGGTTGCCTTAGAAAGATTAGAATATCGGGGATATGATTCTTGTGGAATTGCTATCAATTATCAAGATAAAATCTTTATTAAAAAGACTGCTGGCCGATTATTTAAATTAAAAGAGATTTTAAATTCTACTCCCCTATTTTCTTACAAAGAAGGAGATACTTTAATTGGTATTGGTCATACCCGCTGGGCAACCCACGGAAAGGTAAGCGACGAAAATGCCCATCCTTTTTTAGACTGCCAAAAAATTTTAGCAATTGTCCATAATGGGATAATTGAAAATTTTCAGGAGTTAAAAGAAAAACTTATTAATAATGGTCATAAATTTGAAAGCGAAACCGATACCGAAGTGATTGTCCATCTCTTAGAAGAAAAGATCAAGAAAGATAATTTAACCGAAAAAGGTTTTTTAAAAGCCCTTTGTGAGACATTAAAAGAATTAAAAGGGAGTTTTGCCCTTTGCCTTATCTCTTCCCTTTTTGATTTTCTTATTGGTATAAAAAAAGGGAGTCCACTTCTTTGCGGAATTGGTAAAAATGAAGGAATGATTGCTTCGGATATCTTGGCATTGGTTGGTATCTGTAAAAAGGTTTATATTATGGAGGATGGTGAAATCTGCTTTTTAAGAAAAGATAAAGTTAGTTTCTATAATGAAGAAGGTAAAGAGATAGAAAAGGAAAGCGTAAAAATTGACTTAAAGGCAAAAGAGGTAAGCAAAGGAAGATATCGCCATTTTATGAGAAAAGAGATATATGAACAACCTAAAATCTTAAAAGAGAACTTAGAAACAAGAATATATGAGAAAGAAATTCTTTTAGGCGAAAGTTTCCATCTTTATCCGGAGGATATAAAAGATATTAGTAATATTGTAATTCAAGCCTGCGGAACTTCTTATCACGCAGGTTTAATCGGCAGAGATTATTTTGAAAAGATAAGTGAAATACCAACCAATGTTGAGATTGCTTCTGAATTATTATCAAGACCTTTTCTATTTAATAACAATACTTTAATGATTGCCATTTCCCAATCGGGTGAAACTGCTGATACCTTAATGGCATTAAGAGAGGCAAAAGAGAGAAAGATAAAAAATTTGGCAATCTTAAATGTGAAAAGGTCATCAATGGATAGAGAAGCTGATAATGTTATTTTTATAAATGCTGGTCCGGAAATTGGTGTTGCTTCTACCAAGGCATATACTGCCCAAATTCTTAATCTATTTATTTTGGCACTATATTTTGCCTTAATAAGAGAAAAAATTAATCGAGAGAAATTAGAAAATTATTTAAAAGAATTAAAAATTATACCAGAAAAGATTAAGAAAGCATTACTTTTAGATAAGATAATCAAAAAAGTAGCAAAGAAATATTATAACTCTCCCCATTTTGTCTTTTTAGGAAGGGGAATTAACTATCCCAGTGCCTTAGAAGGTGCTTTAAAATTAAAAGAGATTTCTTATATCCACGCTGCCGGCTATCCAGCCGGTGAGATGAAACACGGACCAATTTCCGTTATTAGTGAAGAGACACCCGTCATCTCTATTTGTGTAAAAGATTCCACTTATGAAAAAATGATTTCCAATATTATGGAAGCAAAAGCAAGGGGTGGAAGAATTGTTGCCATCGGTAATGAGAATGATAAAAGATTAAAAGAAATCTCCGAAGATATTTTCTATCTACCAGAAACGATTGAATTTTTAACACCAATTTTGGTAGCAATTCCCCTCCAACTTTTTGCCTATCACATTGCCTGCTTACGGGGTTGCGATGTTGATAAACCAAGACATTTAGCAAAGAGTGTCACCGTACTGTAAAGCAAGTTTATTTTTATTTATTGTATAATAAATTATGCGTATGACCCCTGCACGAACTTTTGTCTTATTAAAATAATAAAAAAATGAAAATTGAAATAGTTAATCTTGATGAGGAAAATTTAAAGTATGCTCCGGAATGGGATAGCCATCCTTTTAGTTGTAAATATTGTATCTATTGGGAATTCCCAGAAGAATGTATAGACCCAAAAAAAGAGAAGAAAGAAGATATGTTAAGAAAGAAATTAAATTGGCTACTTAATACAAAGAAAATATTTGGTAACTGTGGAATGATCGCCTATGCTGATGGAAAACCTGCCGGCTATGCCCAATATGCTCCTCCTCAGTTTCTTCCCAATTCATTTAATTACCCATCTATGCCCAGTGACGATGCCATATTGATTTCGTGTTTATTTATTCCTAAAAGAGAGTTAAGAAGATATGGAATTGGTAGCCAACTTCTCAAAAAAATAATCGACGATTTAAAGAAAAGAGGACTAAAAGCAGTTGAAACCTTTGCCCGAAAAGGTAGAGAAGAAAATCCATCGGGTCCTATTGAATTTTATTTGAAAAATGGATTTAATATATATAAAAATGATAAAGAATTCCCTTTAATGAGACTGGAATTATGAATAAAACTAAAAAATCTCACTTCTTAAAAATGTTTGTGTTAGGTTTGATCATCTTGATATATTCTTTACCTTTATTTGCCGATGCTCCTTATGAAAAATATCATATTGAATACAAAGATATTTCAAAAGATGTTCTAAAAAATACTATTGGAATTTTAACGATAAATTCCGGTATAAAAAAGGGAACAAAATTAAAAGGCTATTTTAAAAAGGGGAAAAAATTTATTTATGAGAAAACTCTGAAAGTTAAAAAAACTATTCCCATTAGTAATTTTGGATTCCATCCGCCAATAGATGAATTATATATTGAAAATTATCGTTATCCAATCGTAGATAAATTTGAACAATTTTTATGTATTGTCTATGACCCAATAAGGAATTTAAAAATATGGGTGAATATAAAAGAAATAGAAAAAAATTTTTACACCGATATTTTAATGGTAGATAGTATACCTATTCCTAATAACTTCTTTATCAACATTTTCTATTTTACCGAAAATGGGAAAAGAAAAGTTTATAAAGAACCGAAAAATGATGCTGATTTTATAATAATTTCAAAGGATGAATATAAATATTCCTTATTTAAAATAATAGGACAGAAAGACGAATTTATAAAAATAGGAATCTTCCATTTTAATTATGATACTAACGAAGAGTGGATTGAACCTCTTGGTTGGATAAAAATTAGAGATAAATACGGTAGACTAATGTTTTGGATAAAATATGTTGACCTATGTTAAGTGAAATAATTAAATTAGCAACAAGGAGGTAAAATGAAAATATTGGGAATAGTTGGCTCAATGAGAAAGAAAGGAAATACTAATCTTTTAGTAGAAACAGTAATGAAATCAGCCAGAATAATTAATCCAAATATTATTTCAGAAATAATCCATATTTCCGAATTGAATATCGAACCCTGTCGTGCTTGTTATAATTTATGTTCAAAAAAGCCTTATAAATGTGTCATAAAAGATGATCTATCAAATATTTTTGATAAGATGAAGAAGGCTGATGCTATTGTTATCGGCTCACCGCTCTATTTTAAAATACCATCAAGATTAACCGCCTTTATGGAAAGACTTGCTTGCTTATCCTATTTTTATGAGATGAGAGGATTTAAAGAATCTTCCCCTTTAAATGATAAACCTTGCGGTCTTATCGCTGTTTGTGGCGGAGACGACCCGCGTCCAGTATTAGAACATCTTTTCAATTTTGCTTTATGCCTTAAAATGAAACCAGTTACGATGAAATCCTATCCCTATTTCGGTGTCGGTGGAAAAGGCGATGTTAAAAAAGACAAAGACCTCAATCCAATTAAAAACGCAAAAATTCTTGCCGAGTTATTGGTGAAAGCAATTGAATAACATAATAAAAATACGAGTTATTCCTAACGCCAAAAAGAATGAGGTAGTAAAAGAAGAAAATAGATTAAAAGTTTATTTAACTGCTCCACCAATCGAAGGAAAAGCAAATAAAGTCTTGATTGAAATTTTAGCCGAATATTTTAATGTGAGAAAAGGACAAATAAAGATTATTAAAGGCGAAAAAAGTAAAGATAAAATAATTGAAATAATCACATAAAATTAAAATATATAAATTATATAATGAGTCTTAAATCATTTTTAGAAGAGAATCAAGATGTGAAAAAGAAATTTAAACAAGAATTTCTGATACCTAAATTTAATATTAGAAAAAAATTATTAGCTCCACCATTAACGAAAAATTATAGCTTGGTTGGAACAGCTTTTGATTATCTTTTACGTTTTTATATAAAATATTTAAATCCAAACGTGATTATGATTACTGAAAAGTTGGCAGCTGAAATAACTCTTGAATTAATAAAAGATGATAAAAATTTATATGAAAAAGCAAGCAAAATAATATCGGATGCCAGAAAAAATTATTCAATTTTTCTCCAAAATGGAAAAATAAATAATAACCTAATAAAATCTGCTTTGTTACTTGCTCAATTAGAGCTTATATATAGAGCGGGTCCTTCTTATTTAGAAAATATAAGAAATAAAATTGGAATCATCGATTCCAAAGATATTAAAGATTTAAAAAAATTAATTTCTATTGTAAATCCAAGAATATTTAGGGCAAAATATTTATGTATATTAAATCCGTTATTTAAAAATATACCATTATTAATTGGGAAAGCTGATGCAGATTTAGTGATTGACGATATGATAATTGAAATAAAAACAACAAAAGAATTCAAATTAAAAAGAAAACATTTTAATCAACTAATAGGATATTATGTCTTATATAAACTAGGCGGTATTTATAAGATGCCATCTAAATATAAAATAAATAAACTAGGAATTTATTTTTCCCGTTATGGATATCTTCATGTAATACATATAAAAGATATTTTTGATAAAAATAAATTACAAAATTTTCTAAAATGGTTTAAGAAAAGGAGTTCTTTTTCTATAAACTTTTAATGATCAATTTCTCTTTTATAAATAGAAAGCCCTTATTATCAGAAATTTTTAATATTTGATATATTCAAAATTTCTCTTTAAAATAAAAGTATGAGAAAATTATTGGTTTTTATTCTTTTCTTATTCTCTTGCTCTCCTCTACCGCCAACCATTGGTAAATTAAGAGAAGTTATTATTTTTACTGAATATCAAAATGAAATAGAAAATCTAATCTCGCAAATATTAGAAAAGAAAGTTTATACTCCCCAACCCGAACCCTATTTTACCATTAGATATAAAAACTTGGCAAGTTTTCCCTTATTAAAAGATTTTACTACCCTCTTTTTAGTTGGCACAATATCTGACGAATTTATTTCGGATTTGGTTGGTGATAAAATTGAGATTATCAAAAGAGATACCTTTGGCTTCTTTCGTTTAAAAGACTTATATACCAAAAATCAACAGATATTTATTTTTGTCAGTAGTGAGAAAAATCTATTAAAAGAAGGCTTAAAAAGATACGAGAAAAGAATTTTTTATTCTCTTTTAGAACATATTTATGACCTTATCCATCTTTATACTTATTCTATTGGTATTGATAAAGAAAAAATAAATTATTTAAAAGAAAATTACCATTTTACTTTTAAAGTTCCCAAGAGATATATTTTAAAAGAAGAATATAAAAAAGATAATTTTATCTATCTCTTTACCCATTATCCTGATAGGTCAATATTTATCTATTTTGATAACACAAGAAGGGAATTATTGCCCGAAAAGATTGCCAATTTAAGAGATAGTTTAACGATAAAATTTTATAATGGCGATTATATTTTAAGGGAATATACTTATGCTGAAAGCACCTATTTTTTAAACCAAATTGCTCTAAAACTTATTGGTGTCTGGCAGAATGATAAAGATATAATTGGCGGTCCTTTTATCTCTTATGCCTTTAACTATCAGGATAAATTCTATTTGATTGATGGCACCTTGTTTTATCCTGGTGAAAAGAAGTTAAATAACTTACTCCAATTAGATGTAATTCTCAGAACTTTTGAAGTTGAATAAAGAAAATTATATCTTAGGAATTGACGAAGCCGGTAGAGGATGTGTTATTGGTCCAATGATAATTTGTGGAATATTAATGGAAGAAAAAGATATAATAAAATTAAAAGAGATTGGTGTAAAGGATTCTAAACAACTTAAACCCGATAAAAGAGAAAAATTAGCAAAGAAAATAAAAGATATTGCCAAAAGAATAGTTATAAAGAAAATATCACCAAAAATTATTGATAAATATAACTTAAATCTTTTGGAACTGAAAAATATGGCAAAAATTATTGAGAAATTAAATCCCGATATTATCTATTTTGATTGTCCCGTAAATCAAAGGGGAATTAAAAAGTATTGTGAAGAATTAAAAAATTTATTAAATAAGAAGAATATCACACCAAAAATTATTGGCGAAAATAAGGCAGATAAAAAATATGAAGTAGTAAGTGCTGCTTCAATAATTGCTAAAGTAGAAAGAGATAGGATTATAAAAAATTTAAGAAAACAATATGGTGATTTTGGCTCCGGCTATCCCAGTGATAAAAAAACAATAGAATTTTTAAGAAAATATTATAACAACTGCCTGCCAATAATCCGTACAAAATGGCGGATTAAATTAACTTAAATTTTATATTGACAAAAATTATCTTTCTTTTTCAGGCTTCAGATAGGGGCTATTTATTATATCGCCTTAGAGACTGCCTTAGAAGTAATTTTTAATAGAAATCTACATAAAATCTCATTTGTTTTTTATAATTTATAATAATTTTTTATCTAATTCAATATCTTTTTTATTGACATAAAAATATTTTTAGTTTAAATTTTAAAAAGTTTTATAGGCAGCACTGAGCCTGAGACGAGGAAAAGATACCTTTTGGTGCGCAAGGTATCAAGGAGGTAAAAAATGTTTAAAAATTCTTTAATTTTTTTATTAATCCTCTTTTTTATTGTTTTTGCTAATCCTCCGACACTCAGTTCTTTAAATTCCTTAAAACCTATCTCTCCTAATACCGACCAAATTACTATTCCCTTGATGCTTAATTTTCAAGGAAAACTTACTGATATTAATGGTCAACCAGTTTTAGATTCTATTTATTCAATAACTTTTCGCTTATTTACTTCTCCTACTGGTGGCACTGCCTTTTGGAACGAAACCCAAAATGTTCAAACCCAATCTGGGCTTTTTAATGTCCTTTTAGGAAGTGTCGCGCCAATTTCTTCTCTTCCGATTGATGGCAATTGTTATTTAGAAATGCAAGTAAACCCTCATTCACCAATGACACCAAGAATAAGAATTGTTAGTAATGCCTACTCTTATCTATCAAGAAAAGCCGATAGCGCCAATTATGCCTTAAATGCCCAAATCCAAAGACCAATTAGTCCACCAATAAATACCGATGAAATTCAAGACGGCACAATTGTTGCCGATGATTTAGCTGCTACCGGTGTTACTGCTGGCACTTATGGTGATGCAACAAATGTTGCCCAAATCACCGTTAATGAAAAAGGACAGATAACAAATGCCACTAATGTTGCTATTACTGGCTTACCGCCAACCGGTCCAGCCGGTGGCGATTTAACCGGTAATTATCCCAATCCATTAATTGCTAACGAAGTTGTCAATTCCCAAAAGATTACTGATAATTCAATAAGAGGAGTTGATATTTTTAAACCTTGCACTCTTAGTGGAAATGTTAGTTATCCTAATGCAATAATCCATATCAAAAACACGGGTAATGGTGCTGGTTTAGCAATTGATACCACACCAGCTGGTGCCGGTGTTTGGGTGAAATCGGCGAGCACCGGCCTTACTATCGGTCGAGCAACTTATACTGGTATCAATATTGATAGTGCTGCTACTTATGGTTTTAATATAAATCGCGCCCAAACAGGCTTAAGGGTTTACCGAGCAGGTAACTATGGTTTATCGGTTGATAGCGCTCTTTATGGTGTTTACACCGGCACTACTGAGAATGGAGTTATCGTCAGTAATGCTAATTATGCTGTAAATATTTCCCGAGCAAGAAATTACGGTTTGCGGGTATATCGTTGTTCAGGAAGCGGCGTCTTTATTGACAGTGCCTATAAAGGTATGCAAATTGATAGTGCCAGCACCGGCATTGATATACGTTATGCACCATTAGGTGTTGGTATTCTAAGAACAAGTGTTGGTTTATCAGTAGATCGGGCATCTTCTTATGGCATTTATATTGATAGTGCCTATAACGGTATTTATATTGATACCGTCTCTAATGGTATAACAATAAACCGAGCCAGTTATGGTCTGAATATTTCCAATCCTTCTTTTTATGGTATCTATATTAACAATGCTACGAATTATGGTGTACATATTAGCCAGGCTGGTCTTTATGGTGTAACTGTTTATAATGCTGGTAATTATGGTATGCAAGCGAGCGGAGACCAAGCGGGTGGTGATTTTTCTGCCGGTAATAGCGGAGCCGAAGGAATTTATGCTCATGCCTATGGCAATGTGGCAACCGATACTGCTATCCAAGCCTATGGTCGTGGTTATGCGACTGGTGGTTGGTATACTGGTGGCCTTTTGGATGACAAAGAAGCACCTTGTATTATCAGTCCCGATTTATCGATAATTACTGCTGGTAGTGGAAGACTCAATAATGGCAAAGCCGAAATCTCTTTTCCAGAAATCTTTTCCCAAAATATTAGAACCGACATTCCGGTTAGAATTATTGTTACTCCGAAAGAAGAGCCTACTGGTTTACTTTATATAAGCAGAATTAAAACAAATGGTTTTGAAATAACCTTAAAGAAAATTCCTAACTGGGGAGATAATACTAATATCTCTTTTGATTGGATTGCCTTTGGTATATTAAAAGAATACGAAACATCCCGAAAGGCAAAAGAAGAATGGGAAAAATTGTTAAAGGAAAAAGGGAGGAAGAATGAGTAAACTAAAAATCTTTCTTTTTCTTCTTTTTATTTCTTATGCTTTTTCTCAATATTATTGTGATTGGTATACAATAAACAGCGGTGGAAAAAATTTAACTAATACCAATTATCAAGCAAAAAATTCTCTTTCGCAAAATGCTATCGGCTATCTAACAAGCCCTAATTATCTTGGTTTTATTGGTTTCTGGATAAGAGAACCACAGGTAAATATTAAAGAAAAGGAAGAATTACCAAATCCCTATCAGTTAGAAACAAAATTATATAACCCCTTTCCTAATCCTTTCTTTCATAAAACAAGAATTCTTTTCTCCCTTAAAAATCAAAGTAATGTAAAACTTTTTATTTATGACCGAATGGGAAGGATTATAAAGATATTGATTAATGAAAATAAAAAACCTGGTATCTACTCAATCAACTGGCAAGGCGAAAATAACTTTCAGCGAAAGGTTAATCCCGGCATCTATTTTTTAAAATTTCAAACCGGTGACTATTATGAAATAAAAAAGATTACTTTTATTTGGTAAAATTTTATTATTTACTTTTCTTTTAAAAGGTTTTGCCAAATTGGAAATGGGGTTCTAATTTATTTCCTTCTCGGTCAAATCCGTATCCTAAATCAAAACCAATCAATCCTAACATCGGCACTTCTACTCGGACACCAACACCAACTCCCCTTTTAAAGGTTCCAAAATTTATCTTATTTAAATCTTCAAAACAGTTTCCACAATCAAAGAAGGCGATAAAAGAAAGATAATAAGCCAATTTTAGTTTATATTCTAAATTAAAAATTGTCATTGCCTTGCCACCAACCAAATAACCATCTTTTGCTGGCGAAATTGAACGGTCGGGATAACCACGAATACCTTCTTCACCAATGCCGCCCAAATAAAATCGTTCATATAACGGCACTGTATCGTTCTTTTTCAACTCAGTAATATAACCAATCCTTGTTCTTGCCATCAAAGAAAATTTCCAAAATAATGGGAAATAAACCCGAACATCGATTATTTGTCTTAAAAAGTTAATCTTTAAAGTTGAGATATCCAAAGAATATAAATAATAAGAACCAGCACTGGGATTAAAAATATAATCCCGAGCATCCCGGATAATAGAAAAATTTGGTGAAAGATATATCTTTTTTATCGTATCCCGATACACTTCTTTTGGCACTTTGGTATCCTTAATACTTTTTGGCGGAATGTAACTACTACCCAATTTTACTCCCCAGTAGATTCTTGTATAATCAAGAATTATTGGATAGGAGAAGTTAAAAGAAAGATTTCGGTCAAGTTTATCATAATAATCATAAGCATAGGAATAGTATAATAAATTAAAACCAAAAGAAAAAGGGATATTAAAAAGATAAGGTTCTTCAAAACCCATTTGTAAATTAGTAACTGTTCTACCTTTTTCTAATTTTAAATATATCTTTTGACCTTTGCCAAAAAGATTTGGTTGAGAAATTTCAAAACCACCGACAATCTTTTCTTTTTGAGAATAAGAGACACTGGCACTTACTTGTCCAAAAGTTACTTTCTCTTTCACTTTATAATTTAAATCAATATATTCGCTATCTACCGGTGTGAAATCAACACTGATATCCTCAAAAAATCCCAAATTAAAAATATTTCTTTGACTTCTTATTAATAAAGATTTCTTAAACAAATCTCCTGGTAAAGTAACTATCTCTCTTCTGATAACCTTATCTTTTGTCCGTTCATTACCTTCAATATTAACCAATCTGATTTTAACCGGATTTCCTTCTTTTATCTCATAATTCACATCAACGGTATCATTTCTAATCTCTTCAATCGGATTAATCTGACAATATAGAAAACCCTCTTCTTGATAAAGATTATACAATTCCTGCAAACTTAAATTCATCTTTTTGACATTATAATAATTACCTTTTTTCAATTTTATTGCTTTCCTTAAACTTTCTATGCCGATAGAATTATTACCGCTAAAATTAATATCTCCTAAATAAAATCTCTTCCCTTCTTCTAATTGAATATTAATTTCTAACCAATCACCTTCGCTTTTTAATTCGTAGTCAACTATCTTTGCTTGTAAAAATCCATTCTCTTTGTAATAATCGGTTATCCTTGTCAAATCCTTTTTAAACTCCTCTTCTTTAAAAATCCCTTTCCGATACCATCTCTTTTCCCGATTAACTAATTTTCTTTTTATCTTATTTTCTTTTAAATTTTTAACACCGATCAGATTTATCTTTCTTATTTTATATTTCTTACCTTCTTCAATATGAAAGGTGATTGTTACCATATTTTGGGAATCTCTTTCTGATTTAGTATAAAAAACCTTTGGTGCCACAAAGCCTTTTTCTTTATAAAGATTAAGAATCTCTTTTTGATAATTAAATATCTTATATTCACTAATCACCTCTCCTTTTTTATATTTAATTTTTTCTTTTAACTCTTTAGTTTTAACTTTTTGATTACCCGAAAAAATGATATCTTTTAATAATGGATTATCTTTAGTAGTAAAAATTAAAATTATCCCTTTATCAGTAATTGTGGTTTCGGCTTTTATATCGCTGAAAAGACCGCTTTTGTAAATTTTTTTAATTGCCTCGGCAACCCTTTCTGAAGAGAGAATTTCTCCCGGCTTTATTCCGCACAGATTAAGAAGAGTTAAAGTATCCACAAACTCAGTTTTTGCTCGAACCTGATAGATTATTTGTGAAAAAAGAAAAGAGAAAATAAGGAAAGATAAAAATAAAGACTTTTTAAGCACCTATTTTATTTAAACTTTTAGTTCTTCTGGTTTTTTGGCAACAAAACGTAATTCGTTTCCTTCCCTTTCAATATAGACAATAGAACTTTCTTTAAATTTTCCTTTTAATATCTCTTCGGCTAAGGGGTCTTCAATCAATCTTCTTATTGCTCTCTTTAATGGTCGGGCACCGTATTCCGGATCAAAGCCCTGTTCAACAAGAACCTCTTTTGCTTCCGGAGATAAAACCAATTTTAAACCTTTCTCTTTTAATCTCTCATTTATATCATTAATCTGAATATCAACAATCTTTTCCATTTCCTCTTTTCCTAAGGACCTAAAGACAATAATCTCATCTACCCGATTAATAAATTCCGGTCGGAAGACTTTTTTCACTTCCATTAAAATCCTTTCTTTCATCTTCTCATAACTTTCTTCTGGACTAACTGAAGCAAAACCAAAACCGCTTGATTTCTTTATTTCCGCAGTACCAATATTTGATGTCATTATAATCACACAATTTCTAAAATTGATCCTCCGGCCAAAGGCATCGGTTAATTGACCATCTTCTAAAATTTGTAATAAAATATTAAAAACATCCGGATGGGCTTTTTCAATTTCGTCAAACAAAACCACTGAATAAGGTTTTCTCCTCACTTTCTCAGTTAATTGGCCACCTTCTTCATAACCCACATAACCAGGTGGTGCACCAATTAATCTTGAGACATTAAATTTTTCCATATATTCAGACATATCAAGCCTTATTAAGGCATCTTCGTGCCCAAAGAGAAACCTTGCCAATACCCTTGCCAATTCAGTTTTACCAACGCCAGTAGGACCCAAAAATATAAAAGAACCGATTGGTCTTCTTGGATCTTTAATTCCTGCCCGACTTCTTCTCGTTGCCTGGGCAACTACTTCAATTGCGTGGTCCTGACCAACAATCCTTTTCTTTAATTCCTCTTCCATTTTCAAAAGCTTCTGTTGTTCACTCTCTTCAATCTTTTGTAAAGGAATTCCCGACCACATTGAAACAACTTGAGCAATATCTTCGGGAATAACCGTCGGAAAACCACCTTTCTTTTCAATTTCCTTTCTCTTTCTCTTCAAAAATTCTGTTAACCTCCTCTGTTCATCTCTGATTTCTGCTGCCTTTTCGAACTCCTGTTTTCTTACTGCTTCTTCTTTTAATTTTTTTACCCTTTCAATCCTTCTCTCCAATTCTTCAATATCAGGATTGAAAACTGGTCTTAACAATTTTACCCGAGCACCGGCTTCATCCATCACATCTATCGCTTTGTCGGGTAAATAGCGATCAGTAATATACCGGTCAGCAAGATAAGCACAAGCCTCTAAGGCTTCATCAGTATAAATTACCCCATGATGTAATTCGTATTTCTCTTTTAAACCTTGTAAAATTTTTATCGTTTCAGAAACGGATGGCGGTTCAACAATAATTGGCTGAAATCTTCTTTCTAATGCTGAATGTTTTTCAATATACTTTCGATATTCTTCAAAAGTAGTGGCACCAATACATTGAATTTCTCCTCTTGCTAATGCCGGTTTTAAAATATTAGAGGCATCGATCGCTCCTTCCGCAGCACCGGCACCAACAATTGTGTGTAATTCATCAATAAAAATGATAACATCGCCCGATTTCGTTATCTCATTAAGCACTGTCTTCATTCTCTCTTCAAACTGACCTCGGTATTTTGTACCGGCAATTAAGGCTGGTAAATCTAATGCCAAAACCCTTTTATTTTTTAATAGAGAAGGAACTCTTCCCTCAACAATCCTTTGGGCAAGTCCTTCAACAATTGCGGTTTTACCAACACCGGCTTCACCAATTAAAACGGGATTATTTTTCTTTCTTCTAACCAATATTTGGATAACCCTCTCAATCTCTTTTTCTCGACCAATAATTGGGTCAAGTTTATCTTCTCTTGCCAATTGGGTTAAATCCCTTGAGAAATAATCTAAAGCGGGTGTTTTAGATTTACCTTTTGGAATAGATTGACTAACTGTTTCGCCTTCTAAAACCTTCATTATTTCGCTGCGAACAATATCAATATCAATTCCTAAGGAGAACAAAACTTGGGCCGCAACTGATTGGTCTTCTCTTAATATTCCTAATAAAAGATGTTCAGTACCGATATAAGAATGGTTCATCCTCCTCGCCTCTTCCATCGCATAATTTAAAATCCTCCTTGCCTCCTGATTTAAAGGAATTTCACCTAAAATAATTGGAGTTTTGCCATAACTTATGGCATTTTCAATTGCCGAAATCAATTCGTCTCTTTCAATTCCCAAATTGGATAAAACTAACGCCGCAACCCCCTCGCCTTCCTTTACAATTCCTAAAAGTAAATGTTCGGAACCAATATAATCATGATGCATTCTAATTGCCTCCTGACGGGCAATGTTAATAACTTTTCTTAAACGATTGGTAAATCTATCCTGCATAATTTATTTTAACATAAAATTGTTTAAAAGTCAATTAAAACCAGTAGAAATATTTTATTTTTATCGCTAATATCCGCTCATTCTCTTGCCATTTATTATTATTTTTTATAAGAAGTTCATTTATCACAAAATAAATCTTTGATTTTGGCTTTATCTCCCAATAATAATATAAGGCGGTTCTTAATTGGAAGAGAGTAAATTGAGAACTTTGATAACTTAAAGGAGGGTTAGAATAAAAGGTTATTCCCATATAAGGAGTAAATTTATAGCCAAGAGAAAAGATAGGGCTTAAAGTAGTTAATAAATGTCTATTTAAAGTATCAAACTGTGACCAACCATTAATATTGAGGTCTAAATAAAATCTATTTAAAATCGGTAAATAAAAACCAAACCAAGATAATGCCTGCCAGGCAACAAAATTCCTTGAATAATTATAGGACCTTCCCAACCAAGTTCCCAACCAAAAACTTGTCTGCCCAATTGAAAAAGATAGATTATTATTTATTCCAATATAGTTATATTTAATATCTCCTTTAAAACATCTTCCATAAGCAAAATAATTGTAATAAAAAATTTCCGGTTTTGTAAAATTAACATTAAACTCTATTCCACCAGTCCTTGACCAATCAATATCTTCTCTTTCTTTGCCTTGCCAAAAGGAAGAAGTAAAAACATATTGATTAACTTTTTTGCTTTTAGGGAATCCTTGGTAACTTGCTCCTAAATAAACATTTCTATTACCGGGAAAGACCGAAGCATAACCCATTGAACTAATATCAAAATCATTATTTACATATTTAATACTATAAAAAGTAGAAATATTTTTTGTTAAATAATAAATTCCGCCATTTTGAAAAGCATAGCCAAATTTTTCGTTTCTATTTTTATTGCCAACTATCTGCCATAAAAACTGATTTTTCCCAAATCTTAAAGCACCATCATTATCAAAGTTAAAGAAACTTTCTTTTCTTTCTATATCATATTTATGAGTAGCAAGAAAACCAATCTCTGAGTTGGTAAAAAAATATCTTTTTATCCGAAATACATTCCAAGTATTATAAAAAGAGGTATCCCATTCACCAAACTTCTCACCGGTAAAAGAATTTAGAAAACCAATCTCATACCTCTCAAACCGACCAGTAAATTTTAGACCACTTAAAATTGGCACTTCGCCCGAATAATCACACATTTTCCTACCAATCCTTCTTGAATAAAAAATCTTAATCGGTGAATAAAGACCTACACCCATTGTTGCTGGTTCAAAATAATTTTTACCTTCTATAAAGAAATGTCTTCTTTCCGGATAATAAATTTCGTATTTACTTAAAGTCATTGTAAATGGGTCAGATTCAATTTCGGCAAAATCGGGCAAGAAAGTTAAATTTATCTGTTTATCTTCTTTTTTATAAGCAATATCTAAGCCGCTCCAAGGTAAAATTTTCCCTAATCTTTTCTCATCCCGACCAATATAATATTCGTTCTTTAAAACTCCAACCGGATAAATTTCCATACCAATTCCTTCCGAATGGGGTAAAACATTTTTTAAAGTACCAAATTTTGATACCCTTAACCCTTCTTCTTGCTCGGGCAAAAGAAAATAACAAGTCTCTCGCTTTTTCTGATAATATGTTTCTATTTGAAAACCCCATTCATTTATATCTTTTCTATAACGGAAATTCTTAAAAGGAATTTTAATTTCGCAAATTAAAATATAGTTAGCATCATTATCTCTGTAAATTTTCGTCTTGCTATCAAATACCCCTTCCCAAACCTCTCTGTTTCTTCCATCATCAAGTAAAAGAAAATTATATCTCTTATTAACTGTATTAATATAGAAAGAATAAGCATTCAATCTGGAAAGAGTTGGATCGAGATAAATACGATAAAAATCGACTTCGCTACTCAAAGAAGTATTTGGTTTGTCATTTTTAAAATCAGTTTTAATAAGAAAATATAAATTATTTTTATCCTGCAAAACCTTTACAATAGTTTTATAACTGGCAAGAGAATCATAATAAGGATAAAATTGCTTATTAACAATTACCGAATCTGCCAACCGCCACAAATCCTCTTCTATCCCATCAATAAAAATTTTATCAACTTTATAAACTTCTAAAAAATCCTTGGTTAAAAGAAATAGAAATAGTAAAATCATTTATTTGATTATAGAAATTTGAATTTAAATTTCAAGTAATAAAAAAGTGGTAACCTTTGGGGCTCTTTTTTCGTATTATATATATGGGGATAATTTGGAAATCAAAATACCGGTATTATGGAATAAGGAGGGTATTAGATTTTGGGATTTTGATTAAGAAAGAATTACTAAAAGATAAACCTAAAAAGGAGGTGCCTAAGGTATTGATTTTTCTTTACTTAATACTTAAATAAATCTCTTTTTTATATATTTTCTAAAATCTATCTTATTAGAACAAGGGGATTTTACTTTCTATTAAAAAGGGAGCAGTATAGGAGATAGTATAGGATTTAGTTTTTAAAAATTATAAAAAAAAAAGATAATAATAAGAAATATAATGGTTTATAATAATAACTAAGAAACCGGTTAAATATCTTAGAATTTCTTGAATAAATATTTTGGTTTTATAATATTTTCATACTACCTTTTAGAATCTTATTTATTCTCCACCAAGCCCTTAGTTATTATTTCAGATTATTATGCTTTTGGTTATTTTCTTTACATAACCGGTAACGATGTCTTAGTCTATTACATATTTTAAAGTAAATTTTAGTTATTTTTGAATTACCATTTTTCCTTGAATTATCTGCTGAGGCAGTTCAATTTTATAAAAGTAGGTACCTGGACTTACTTTTTTTCCTAATTCATCTACTCCGTTCCAAGATATAGTATGGGTGCCTGCCTTTTGGAAAACATTATCAAGTAAAGTTTTAACTTTATTTCCGTTTTTATCATAAATTACAATTGAAACATTTCCTTCAGTAGAAAGATAATACTTAATAGTAGTGGAAGAAGCAAAAGGATTGGGAATATTTTGTGCTTTCCTGTTTAATGTAGGATAAAATGGTGTATTATTTTCGGATATATCTTGGATTCTTCCTTGAGGTCCTAACCATAGTTGGAAAACTCCTACATCGTAATTAACGCCTAATTGGTCAATACATATATAATATAGATGTGACGGATTAGCCCTTATCCAAGAATCAATATTCCAAGATACCAATCCACGCTCACCACCAGGAGGTGTTACATAACGACCAACATAATAACCACCTGTTTTAGTATGCCAATTACACCAGTTTCCATCAGTGTAAACCCAACTATCTTCGGGAATATTGTTAAATAGCATTGAAGTAGTAGAAATGTATACATCAATAGTGCTAGTAAGACCTCGTTGAGAACATTCAGCAATAATATTTAAATAAGTAGGATGAGCAAGCGAACGGGTAAAAATTAAATCAACCCAACATTCCGCATATCTGTACCATTGATAAGGAGTCCACCAATCTGCTCCCCAATTATAATAACCTGCAACAGAAGAAGAATTTTCTAATACATAAGGTTGACCTTGCGAATGAGAAAAAGACAATAATCCAATCAATAAAAAACTAAAAAATAAAAAGTTCTTTCGCATCTTTACCTCCATTTTATTTTGCTTCCTAATAAAATATCTTTTGTCTTTTTTAAAAATATGTCAAACATATTCATTTCCAAAAATTGTAATGATGAAAAAAAAAAGTCAATAAGAAAAATATCTAATTTAAAATTAATTTTAACCTTATTTTACAAGGATTTACAAAAATTTTATTTTTAGCAAAGGTTAATATTCTTTTAATCCGGCTTGAATCTTCCAAAATCCCTCTTCTTTAACCATTCTAATCTCTATTGTTCTTTCTTTTCCATTAGGCTTTATTCCCGAAGCATACACATAAGCAAAATCTCCTTCTATTTCCTCCTCTATTACTCTTGTCTTTCCTTTCTCAAAAAAGGTATAAGTTAAAAGCCAACCACTAACAGTCAAATCAGCCACCTCTTCTTTGTTAATTTTTGCTTTTTTACCTTGGTTTTTAAAAATCTTTTCTATTTCTTTTGTTTCATAATCAACAGCAACCAATTTTTTCAACAGTTCCTCATCTTCATTATCTAAACCTTTAATTAAAAGATTAGCCACCTCTTTCGGAGAACTCTCTTTGGTCAAAGTTATTCCGTAAGCAAAAATTTTTTCAATTTTTCTTTCCTCGGTCTTCTTTTGGGAGCAACTAAAAATTATTATTAAAAATAAAATAAAATAATTTAATTTTGCCATTCAAATTCTCCTTTAAATTATAATTTATTGTACCAATTAAATTTTTGATTTCAAATTACAGACTGTACAGATTTTTTTATCGGTTATTTCACCACAGATTTCGCACTCATAATATTCCTTTTCTTTCTCCGGTCCAATTATCTTTACTTCGGCTAAATTTCTCACAAAGTTTAATTTGAATTGGGGTTTTTTCTCATCAATAAACCTGAATATCTCATCCCATTCATCTTTTCTCGTAAAATAAGAGCACATAACGCAAGTGGCAATTTCTATTCTTTTAAACTTAACATAGGCATAATTTTCTATTTCCAAACAGTTATATAAAGGTCGGATACGGGGCAATACCTTTGGATGAAAAGAAGGAGTTAAGGGTTTTAATTTATCTATCCAAGAGAAATAACCGCTCTCAAAATTTTTAAAGAAGAATTTTATTATATCATCGGCACAATGACCAGTGGCTACTTTATTAAAATTATTTTCCCGAGCAAAACGATTAAAGATATATCTTTTTATCATTCCGCAGGTGCCGCAAATTGGTCGACGAGAAATTTTAAAAATCTTATCAATCTCCGAAATTTTTAAATATTCAG
>JBDRVN010000026.1:0-21707 GCA_039801885.1 Caldifarciminota bacterium | reverse complement strand
TCTTTACCGGCGAAATTGAAGAGACAAATATTTTAGTTTATGATGAATATATCTGTGGCATTGGCAAGGAGTATCAAGAGGGCGAGAAGATAATTGATGCTGATAATTTATATGCCCTGCCCGGATTTATTGAGAGCCATATCCATATTGAAAGTTCTTTATTATCTTTGGCAGAGTTTAGTTATTATGCCTTGCTTTCCGGAACTACTACTTGTGTCTGCGACCCCCACGAAATTACCAATGTTTTGGGAGTTAATGGTATAAGATATTTTTTAAAAGCGAGTGAGAATTTATTAGTCACCTTTTATTTCTATTTTCCTTCTTGTATTCCGGCAACACCTTTTGAAGATTTGCCTTTTAAAATCTCTTTTTCCTCTTTTAGTAAATTACTTAAAAATAATAGAATAATTGGCTTAGGCGAAGTGATGAATTTTTTGGGCGTTGTTAATCTTGATAAAGATTTGATTAATAAGATTTATTATACTGAAAAATTTAATAAGATAATCGATGGTCATTCTCCCCTACTTTCTTCTAAAGGTTTAAATGCCTATCTCTCTTCAGGTATCTATTCTGACCATGAGATAACTAATTTAGAAGAAGCGAAAGAAAAATTGAAAAAAGGAATGTGGCTAATGATAAGAGAAGGCAGTGCAGCAAAAAATTTCTTGGATTTAAAAGAGATAATAAAACCAGATTGTATTGACCGGTTAATATTTGTTTCTGATGATATCCATCCGGAAGAACTTATTAATTTAGGTCATTTAAACCGGATATTAAAAAAAGCAATTAATAATAATATTCCTGTCCATTGGGCAGTGAGAATGGTTAGTTTTAATCCGGCAAATTTCTTTGGTTTTAAAAGATTAGGCTTGCTGGCACCGGGTTATAAGGCTGATATAAATCTTGTGAATAACTTAAAGGATTTCCAAACAGTTTATCTTATTAAAAATGGTAAACTGGTTGTGGATCATGAAAGAATTTTGGATATCAAAAAAGAAACTTACAAATCCTATTTATCTAAAAAAGTTTATAGGACTATTAAAGTAAAAAAGATAAAAGAAGATATTTTGAAGGTTGTTGGAAACAGATCTCGTTTATTACGGGTTATCAAAATTATTCCTAATCAAATTATTACCCAGGAGCTCTTAACCTATCCTAAAATAGAAAATGATTTTGTTTTAAGTGATAAAGAAAGGGATATATTAAAACTGGTTGTTATTAATCGGCATAAAAAAGAGCCCCAAATTGGCATTGGTTTTGTTACTGGTTTTAATTTGAAAGAGGGAGCAATTGCTGCTTCGGTTGCCCATGATTCCCATCATATTATTGCCTGTGGTGCGGATGACAAAAGTATCTTTTTGGCAATAAATAAAATTATTGAAGAACAAGGAGCCTTGGTCGTCAGTAATGAAAAAGAAATACTTGGTTTTTTGCCTTTGAAGATTGCTGGTTTGATGTCTGATTTAAAAGCAAAAGAAGTTATTTCTTCTTTAAATTTATTACTTAACCTTACAAAAAAATTAGGATGCCAATTAGAAAATCCTTTTATTACCTTATCTTTTCTTGCTTTACCGGTTATTCCGGAATTAAAATTAACTGATAAGGGATATTTTTCAACCAAAAGTTGGCGATTTGTTAGTCTGTGGAGTTAGAGAATAAATTTTTTGTCGGTGTTATCGGTACAAGCAATCCCACTAAAGAGATTTATCAACTTGCTTATAAAGCTGGTCGTGAGATTGGTAAAAGAAAATGGATTTTGATATGTGGTGGCTTAGAGGGAGTAATGGAAGCGGTTGCCAAAGGAGCAAAAGAAGAAGGAGGTTTAACAATTGGTATATTACCAAATAATGATAAATCCTTTGCCAATCCGTATATTGATATTCCAATAGCCACTGGTTTAAATGAAGCAAGAAATTTAGCGATTGTTTTAAGTAGCGATGTGATTATTGCCATTGGTAAAGGATACGGAACATTATCCGAGATTGCCTTTGCCTTAAAATATAATAAAAAAGTATTCGGCTTAAAGACCTGGAATAAAGATTTACCAATTATTAAAGTGAAAAGTATTAAAGACTTGATAAATAAAATCTTAAATCTTGCATATTAAATATTGATAATTATAATTATTATTGATGGGAATGGTTAGAGAAAAGGTAAAGGTAGAGTTAGAAATTGGCTTACACGCGAGACCAGCAGCGGAATTTGTAAAGATTGCGGAAAGATTTAAATCCAAGATTAGAGTTTGTAAAGATGGTATTTGGGTGAATGGTAAAAGCATTTTATCTCTTTTAACCTTGGCAGCCGAAAAAGGTTGCGAACTCATATTAGAGGCAGATGGTATTGATGAACAAGAAGCAATTAGTGCTTTAAAAAAATTTCTTTCGGCAAAATGAAAGAAAGGATTTTAAGAGGTATTCCGGTAAACGGTGATTTTAGTTACGGTGAAATAAAAATTTATCTTCCCGAATTACCGGTTATTGAAAGAAAAGAAAAGATGCCTTATGAAATTCCCCAGGAATTAGAAAGATTTGAAAAAGCAATTACTTTAAGTAGAGAAGATTTTGAAAGGATTTACCAAAAAGTAAGAGACGAAATGGGCAAGGATATTGCCGAATTTATTAGAATTCAAATTGCCTTTCTTACCGACGAAACCGTAATCAAAGAAACCAAGGATTTTATTGAAAAAGAAAGGGTATCTGCGGAATATGCCTATTCGGAAATTATCAAAAGATATTATCAAAATTTAGCAAGCAAGGCTCATTCGGTCTTTATTGATAAAAGTTTGGAAATCTTTGATATCTGTCTCTATGTTATTGAAAAATTAAAAGATAGTAAAAAGGGATTTTCCCTTCTTCAACCAACTGAAAAATGTCTTATTTTTGCCCAATCTCTTTCGCCAATGAATATGGCAATCTTGGATAAAAAATATATCATGGGAATTGCCTTAGAAATGGGTGGTAAGACTTCTCATATCTCAATAATGGCAAAAGCAAAAGAAATACCGACAGTAGTGGGCGTAGAAAATCTTTTGCATTTTAGTGCCAATGTCCAAAAAGCAATCATTGATGGCAACCGAGGAATGGTAATTCTTAATCCGACGGAAAAGAGAATAAAATTCTATGAAAAAGAGAAAGAAGAAATAACAAAAAGAAAAAAAATGATTATCGCCAAAAGTGAAAGGGAAGCAAAAACAAAAGATGGAAAATATATTGATATCTCCGCCAATATTGAATTTGTTTATGAAGCAATAATTGCTAAAGAATACGGAGCAAAGGGAATCGGCCTTTTTCGAACCGAATATCTCTTCTTATCGAAAAGAGAATTACCCAGCGAAGAAGAGCAATATCAGCTTTATAAAGAGGTGGCCGAAAAGATGAAGCCCTATTTTGTTATCATTAGAACCTTTGATTTGGGAGGTGATAAAATAATTCCTGGTTATTTTGAGGATAACCCTTTTTTAGGTTGGCGGGGAATAAGATTCTGTCTAAGTAATTTAGATTTTTTTAAAACCCAATTAAGAGCAATTCTACGCGCCTCCCAAACAAGAAATATCAAAATAATGCTACCAATGGTGAGTAATATTGATGAAATTATTAAAACCAAGAAAATTTTAAATGACTTAAAGGAAGAACTTAAAAACAAGAATATTGATTTTGATGAGAATATTGAATTAGGGATTATGATAGAAACTCCTTCCTCTGTTCTTCTTTCTGATGTTCTTGCCAAGCTCTGTAATTTCTTTTCCATCGGCTCTAACGATTTAACCCAATATACCTTGGCATGTGACCGGGGAAATGAAAAAATTGGCAATCTTTTCAACCATTATCATCCGGCAGTTTTAAAATTGATAAAAGAGACAATAAAAAATGGCCATAAAAATGGCATCTGGGTAGGCTTATGTGGTGAGATGGCAAGCGAACCTTTGGGAACAATTATTCTTCTTGGTATGGAAATTGATGAACTATCTATGGCACCCCAATTTATCCCTTATGCGAAAGAACTTATTTCCTTTTTGAATACCGATTTCTGTAAAGAGATTGCCGAAAAAGTGATAAACTTCTCTACGGTTGCCGAAGTAATAAAATACCTTAAAAAAAGACTCAAAAAAGAAGGAATCTTTTTAGAAAAATACTCTTATGTTTAATTTAATCTATCATTTTCCTGAGCAATTAAAAGAATCCTTAGAACTTTCTTCCCGATCACTAAAAGAAAGAAAGTCTTTTCTAAATAAGATTAATAATATTAATCAAATTATTATTACTGGAATGGGTGGCAGTGGTATTGCTGGTGATATTACTTTTAGTCTATCTTATCCTTTTTTGAAATATCCTCTTTGGGTAATAAAAGATTATCAATTGCCCTTTTTTGGTAACAAAAATTCCCTTTATTTCATTGTCAGTTATTCAGGCGAAACGGAAGAAACAATTTTTAATTATCGGCAACTAAAAAAAATGAATATCCCTTTAATTGTTATTACTTCGGGCGGCACTTTAAAAAATCTATCCGAAAAGAATAATGATTTATTATTTCCTTTACCCCCAAATTATCCACCCCGGCAGGCTTTAGCTTATTTAACCATTCCCATTTTGTTAACTTTGAGCTATCTAAAAATTATTCCCAACTGTCAGTCAGATATAAAAAAGACAATTCTATATCTAAAAGAGATAAGAGAGAAATTAAATAAAAAGGCAAAAAGAATTATAAAATCAGTGGAGAATAAAATTCCTTACATAATTGCTGATTCTTATCCTTACTTCCCAATCGCTTATCGCTGGAAAAATCAATTTAATGAGAATACTAAAATTTTGGCATTTTATAGTTATCTTCCCGAACAGAACCATAACGAAATAAACGCCCTTCCTTTTTTAGAATATCTAAAAAATAATCTTTTTACCTTTATTTTAAAAAATCCAATATCCTATAAAAGAAATCTTCTTAGAATAAATTTTCTTTTAAAACTGTTAAAAGAGAAAAAAATCTCTCATTTGTTAATAACCCCTTTTAGTAAAAATAACTTTCTTAATATCTTCTCTCTAATTATGCTTGGTGATTTTATAAGTTATCACTGGGCATTAAAAAGAAAAATTGACCCTTTAAAGATTGAATTAATTGAAGATTTAAAAAATTTTTTAACTAAATTTTAAAAGGAGTAAATATGAAAAGTAAAGTTAAAGTTGTTATTCCGGCGGCCGGCGAAGGAAGAAGACTAAAACCACATACTCATACTACTCCGAAGCCTTTACTTTCGGTCGCCGGTAAACCAATCATTGGTCATATAATGGAAAGAGTAAAAGAATTAAATCCCGAAGAAGTAATAATAATAATTGCTCCTAACGGCAATCCAATAGAAAAATATTTAAAAGAAAACTATCCCTTAAAATTCCAATTTGTTATTCAGGAGGAACCGAAAGGTTTAGGCGATGCGGTCTATAAAGCAAAACCTTACTTTAAAAATGAACCCTGTTTAATTATTCTTGGTGATACAATTATTGATATGCCTTTGGTTAACTTATTAGGTGAAGAAAATTGGATTGGTGTGAAAAAAGTTGAGGACCCAAAAAGGTTTGGTATCGTAGAAATAAAAGATGGTAGTATTACCAAAATAGTAGAAAAACCTGCTGAGCCAAAAAGTGATTTAGCAATTGTTGGTGTTTATTATATTTTTAATTCTTTCCCCCTTTTTAATGCCTTAGAAAAAATTATCAAAGAGAATATCAAAACAAAAGGGGAATATCAACTCTCTGATGCCTTAGAATTAATGATTGAAGAAGATATCAATTTCCGACCCTATCCAGTTGAGTACTGGCTAGACTGCGGAACTCCAGAGGCATTAATTCAAACTAATCGGTATTTATTACAAAATACCCATTACTTTAAACCCCGAGAAAATGCTTTAATAATTCCACCGGTTTATATTCATGATACAGCAATAATTGAAAATTCCATTATTGGTCCTTTTGTTTCAATTTCCGAAGAAGTAGAAATAAGAAATTCTATAATAAGAGATTCAATCATTAATCAAGGTTCTTATATTGAACATTCACTATTAGAAGATTCCATTCTGGGAGAAAATTCAATTGTCAAAGAAAAACCTTTGCGACTAAACTTAGGTAGTTTTTCCATATTTGAAGCAAGTTGAAATTTTTTATAGAAAAAGAAAGCAAAAATTCTCAAGCCCGCATTGGTAAACTTATTCTTTCCAACGGTGAAATAGAAACACCAACCTTTATGCCAGTTGGTACCCAAGGAACGGTAAAAACAATGAGTCCAAGAGAATTACAAGAAATTGGTGTCCAAATAATTATCTGTAATCTCTATCACCTTTATCTTCGCCCAGGCATAGAAATAGTTGAAAAGGCGGGTGGTATAACTAAATTTATCTCTTTTTTCAAACCGGTACTAACCGATTCCGGTGGTTTCCAAATTGCTTCCCTTTCGCCATTAGTAAATATAAAAGAAGAAGGGGTTCAATTTAAATCCCATATCGATGGCTCAACCCATTTTTTCACACCGGAAAATGTGGTATTATATCAAGAAAGAATTAAAAGTGATATTGGAATGTGCTTAGATATCTGCCTTCCTTATCCGGTAGAATATCACGAAGCCCAAAAAGCATTAGATAAAACAATAGAATGGGCAAAAAAATCAAAACAAGTAAAAAGCAAAGAATTTAATCTTTTTGGTATTATTCAAGGTGCTACTTATTTAGATTTAAGAGAAAGAGCAACAAAAGAATTACTAAATATTGGTTTTGATGGTTACGCAATTGGCGGGTTATTTTTAGGTGAGACTCCTAAATTATCTTATGAAATAGTTGCTCTTTGTACAAATTTAATTCCTAAAGAAGAAGTGAAATATGTAATGGGTTGTGGTTATCCCGAAGATATTTTAGAATGTGTAAAATTAGGAACAGACCTTTTTGATTGTGTTTTACCAACAAGAAACGGTAGAACGGGTACTGCTTTCACTTCTGAGGGAAGAATAATTATCAAAAATGCTAAATTTGAAAAAGATTATTCTCCTTTAGACCCTAATTGTGAATGTTATACCTGTCGGAATTTTACTCGTGCTTATCTACGACATCTTTTTATTAGCGAAGAAATTCTTGGTCCTCGATTGCTAACCTATCATAATATTTATTTCTTTATCAATTTAATAAAAAAAATAAGAGAAGCGATTTCAAAGGACCGATTTGAAGAATTTTACAATAATTTTAAACAAAGATATAACCGAAATCTTATTTAATTTCAATTAAATTTTCAATTTTAGATAGTCTCTTTTTACCAATACCTTTTATTTTTAAAAGCTCGGATTTATTTTTAAATTTACCCTTCCTTTCTCGGTAATCAATTATTCTCTGAGCAATTTTCTCGCCAATTCCAGGTAAACTAATCAATTCTTCTTCCGAAGCTTCATTAATATTTATCTTTACTAAAAAAGCAGAATTCTTTCTGATTAATTCTTTATCTACTAAAATTTCTTTATTTGATCTTACTAATTTATTTTCTTTTTTCCTATTAAGGAAAGATAAAAAACCACCTAATATAAAAAAGATACTTAAAAATATTAAAACAGTTTTTTCTTTCTCATTCATCTTAATTTTTCTTTAATTATTTCTGCAACCTTTTTACCAGAAATGAGCATACTACTAAAAACTGGTCCCATTCGTGGTCCGCCGAAAACCGCATTCACTGCCATTCCGCAGACGAAAAGATTATAATAAACTTCTCTTGTATTTTCTACAGTAAATTTCTCTCCCTTTTCGGCATCCATTAATTTTTCACCAATAATTCTACCTGTCGGGGTAAAAAGGATATCTCCCATCTTTTTCTCCAGAATTCTTACCAATTCGCAGTTATGACCAGTGGCATCAACAACAAATTTAGCCCGCATTGTCATCGGGTCAATATGTAAATTAGCCAAATTTACCGCTGTCCAATTAATAACTACTCCGAAAATTTTCCCGTTATGAAAAAGTAAATCTTCCACTGTTATTAAGTTAAAAATCTTTGCTCCCTTTTTAAGGGTTTGATAAACCAAGGCTCCCAAAGTTTCCAAGGCACAAACCACATAATAATTCTCTTCATATTTTTCATATCCAATACCGAATTCTTCCAAAATTTTTTTTCCTTCTTCATCAACGACGATTTTATTAAACATCATTCCACCACCAGTTAAACCACCACCGGGACGGAGATGTTTTTCTAAAATAACTGTTCTCACGCCGGATTTTGCTAAATAATAACCAGCAGCTAATCCAGCAGGACCGGCACCGCAAATAATTACATCCGATTCCAAGTATCTATTAAAATCCTTTAAATAAGTTTCAATAATTGCTCTTGTTATCTTTATCTCATCAAGCATAACTCAATTATAAAATAAAAATCTTAAAAATCAATTTTATTGATTTTAAAAAAATAATCTCCTATAATAAGTTATGAATATAAAAATGTTCTTTTTAATTTTTTTAACAATCTTTATGATGGAACTAGGTGATAAAACCCAATTATCTATTCTTAATTTTGCTGCTTCTGTAAAATCGCCTTTTCTTGTTTTTTTAAGTGCTATTTTGGCTTTAGGAATAAGCACTCTTCTTGCCGTATTAATTGGTGATAATCTTTTTCGCCTAATTCCTTTAAGATTATTAAGATTTATTAGCGGTGGAATTTTTATACTTTTGGGAATCTTAATAATTATTAAAGAAATTAACCGTTAGCCTTTAAAAATTCTTCATAAATTTTTATTAGTTTTAAAGTAATTCTATCCCAAGTATAATTATTTCTTATATGTTCTCTTAAAAGGTTATCCTTTTCTTTTTTTAAAGCCAGGACTAATTTTTTTTCGATATCTTTCTTAGAATAAGGGTTAAGATATAAGGCATAATCTTTAAAATATTCTTTTGTGCCACCATATTTAGTAATTAAAATTTTTGCACCGGCTAATCCCGCTTCCAAAGCTGATAAACCGGGTGTTTCATAATAAGAAGGCAATAAAAAAACCTCGCAAGCGGCATAGATAGATTTTAATAATTCTGAATTATGAGGCAATTCATCTATTAGATGGATATTTTTAGCCTTCTTTATTAATGATAAACATTTTTCACCATATCTATTTTTAATAATTTTACCTACTAATAAACTGGGAAGATTAAGCTTTTTTAATACTTCTAAACATCTTAATAGATTTTTCCTTTCGTAACCAATATGCCCAACATATAAAACAAAGTCCTTTAATCCCAATTTCCCATAACATAATTCGGGAGAGGCGTCATAAAAATCGATATTTACACCGTTAGGTAGTACTGCGAATTTTCTCTCTTCCAAATTAAACATCTTTTTTATTAACTCTTTTTCAGCAAAGGTATTACAGATTATCAAATTAGACCTTTTTACCATTTCCTTTAAGATTAAATGTTCGTTATAAAAACCAAAATATTTATAAAAAAAAGTAAATAAACCAACCCCTATTTTATTAATAATAACAGAATGTTGGGAATAAAATATCGGTGTTAAAATAATGTTTTTATTAAAATTAGTTATTATTTGAAAAAGATGAAAAGTTTTTATTCCTGAACCAAAAAAATGGATAATCTCATAGTTTTTAAAGTCTTCTTTACTTAAAAAATCTTCGCAAAAGATTTTTACTTTAAATCCATTTTTTCCAAGTTCTTCTTTTAAAGCAACAACTTGTGTTTTTATCCCTCCTTCAAAAAGATGAAAACCAGGAAAGGCAACAAAAAGAATTCTCATCTTCTTTTTCGAAAACGATGAAAGGAAAGAATTAAACTTTTTATTTTCAAATAAAATTCATTTCTCCTAATATACTTCATTTTAGACTCTATTTTTGGTAAATCCATTTTTTTCTCTTGATAATTTTCCATTTTCTCTCTTCTTTGCCACCATTCAAAAAATTCACTGAAATTCATCATCTTTATATTAGAAAAATTTTTAATAAAATCAAAGACTTCTTTAAAAATCTCCCAGAATTCTAAAATTCTCTGAGGATGGTCATATAAAACAATTGGATATCCCTTTTCATAGGTTTTTAATATGTATTCCTGATAATATTTTACCATCTCTTTTGAAGACAAATTTAAAGCCTTTAAACAACCAACAGAAATTGGATGGGAAGGAATTTGATAAACTTTAGAAAACCTATTTTCAATAATTGGTAAGATAGGTAAATCATCGTAATCAAAGCTAAATTCTGAGGAATAAGAAAAATTAAGTTCCTCTAAAACTTCATTCAAAGAATAATTCCATACTCCAAAAGGAGCGGCAAAACCTTTGATCTCTATTCCTGCTTCTTTTAATTTTTCTTTACCGACGGCTAAATTATCTAAGTTTTTATCCTTTTCTTTATAAACATAGTGATAATAAGAATGGAGTTGGATATCAAATTTTTCTTTACTTTTCTCTCTAAAAAAATCTAAAAATTTTTCACTTGATTTTACATCGATAAAAAAAGTAAATTTAATATTTTCTTTACTTAAAAGTTCAAAAACTTTTTTTACCTCTTTTAAGGTAGCAAAATCACCGTCAATTCTAAAAAGAAATACTGTTGAGTAGTTATCAGGAAAATAAGGCAAAAAATAATAAGGGATTTTATTTTTTAGAAAAATATTAATTATTAGATTAATTACTAATCTCCGCAAAGCACTTTTATTTATTTTATTAACAAATTCGTACGGAAATTTTAAAAGAGAAAAGTAAAAATATTTTGCTTTTATTTCAATATTTTTCAATAAATCTTTTAGGGAAAAAGGAAGATAAATTTTACTATCCTCTAAAAAATAAACAATTTTCTTTGTTTTACTCAGGAAAAAAAGATTATCAAAAATATCAATAATCTCAATCCCAAAATATATTGGCTCTTTTTCCGGAAGAAAATATTTTAAATATTTCTTTCTTATTTTTATTTCTTTGAGATGGTTTTTTAATTTAGTAGTATCAAAAATCTCACCGACTTTTCTTTTTTGGTAATAAACTTCAATATTGCTCTTCAACTCCTCTTTCACAATTTTAAATCCGTAAGGACGCTCCATTCTTAAAACTTCCAAAAAACCCAAGTCTTTTTCATTCACCAAGATTTCTATTTCTTTATTTCTCATTTTAATAGATAATAATCTTTCTTTAATTCTTTTTTAAATATTAAAGATAAACTAAAATAAATTATTAAAAATATGATAATTAAAATAAATAGATGAAGACCTTTAAAGAAGAAAATTGGCAAAACGGTTAAAAAAGTCAAAAGTAATGGCAAAGGTAAACAGGTTAAAAATTTAAACCGGTAAAAACTTCGTAGCGCCTGAAAATTCAGGAGAAAAATTAAAAATTCGGTTAACAAAAGTGAAAGGGCAGCTCCGAAATGGAAGAAGATTTTTGTCAGAATAATTACCATTAAAAAATTGAAAAGAGTGCCGATAAAAATATTTTTAAAGTATTGCCTATCTTTTCTTAAAGCAATCAAACTTAATGAGAAAATTGAATTAAGGATAGTAAAGATAAAAAATCCCAAAAGAACTTGAAAAACTCTCGTCCCGGGGAAATATTCTATTGGAAAGAGAAAAAGAAATAATTTATCGCTCACAATAAAGAGGAAAAAAGTAATAGGTAATAAGAAAAATAAAACTAATCTTGTAATATTTTCTAACAAAGCAATTTTTTTTTCTTGAAATTTTCTTGTTAAAAAAGGTAAAGTAATCTGGTTAAATATCCGGTCAAAAATCATTAATATCAAGAGAACCCGAAATCCACTACTATAATATCCTAACTCTTTTTTCATTTTAAAAAATCCCAAAAAAATTATACTGGAAAGGGTATAAATTTGAATTAAAATTTGCGCTATCCCTAAGGGTAAGGTTTCTTTTAATAAAGAGAATTTTTCTTTAATATTTAATCGAAAACTAATTTTATAAAACTTTTTATAATAGAAATATATAAGCATTAAAGCACCAACAAAATTTCCGCAGATAAAAGAAAAGGGAATAAATAGAATTTCCCTATCACTTTTTAAAAAATTTAATAGCAATAGAAAATAAAGAAAATTAACCAAAAAACGATTTAGGGCACAAAATTTTATCTCTTCTTTGCCTAAGAAAAACCATTCTAAACTTATTGCATCAAATAAAATAAATAATGAATAAATAAAAACTAATTTTTTCAGAATAATATCTTCTTTTAAAATGCTAATAAAAGAAATTGACAAAAAAGTAGCCAAGATTCCTAACAACAATCGGGAAGAGAAAATTTTATCAACAATCTCTTTGATCTCAAACCCTTGGGCGATTTTTCTTATTCCGTAAATTAATAATCCCAAATTAGTTAAAAGAGAAAAATAATTAATATAACTAAGAGCAAAATTTATCCCACCAAAATTTATCAAACTAATCTTTCGAGTTATATAAAGAATGGCCAAAAAAGAGAAAATTTTTCCTAATATTTCACTAACGCCTAAGAAAAGAAAATTTCTAACAATCATCAATAATTTCTCTTAAAGTTTTTATATTTTCTTCCCATTTTTTTATTTTTATTTTTTTTAATTCTTTAACTTCTGATTCCAAAACTTCATATTGCTCTAAAATCTTTTTTATTCCCCTTTTGATATCTTCTTTTTCATTTTTTACAAAAACTGCTCCTTTAAAAAAATATTCTTTTAAAACTTCTTTATCAGAAGTCAAAAAAGGTTTTTCTCCACCTAAGGCATCATAACCACTCTGCAGAGTAGTGTAATCTCGGGTAGTAAGACCAATAACGAAATCTGCCGAAGACAACAATTTTTCGTAATCTTCTTTTTTTAAATATCCCGTAAAAGTAATATTTCTAATTTCTTTAACTCTTTTATAATTCGGAAATTTTGAATAATCACCAGTTAAATAAAAATTTATATTTGTTAATTCTTTACAACCGGCTATTAATTCTTCAATTGGCTCATCCGGACTGAAAGATAAAACTATCAAAGCTTTTATAGAATCCCCTTCTCTTTTTTCAAAAAGTTGGGTAATTTTTAATTTCCGGGGGGGCGGTTCAATTACTAATTTTCGTATTGAATAATTTTTTAATAATTCCAAAATTTTTTCATTATGAACAATCAACCCCTTAGTTTTTTTTAAAAAATATTTTAAAAGACACCGTTGTAATCTGTGCCACCAATTGTTTAAAAGAAAAACATTAGAATGAGAAATAATCATCACATTTTTCTTATAAAAAAAGATTAAATAACTAAGATAAATCGGCGGAATTTCTAAAATAAAGAAATTATATTTTTTCTTATTTATAATTGTTAAGGTTTTTATAAAGTTTAAAAAATAATCAAATTTATTTCTTGTCGATATCTTTATTAAATCTCCAGCGAGAGCGGAAGCCAAAGAATAAGCATATTGACTATCCTTTTGCCACGAGATTATACCAATTTTTTTCATTCATTAACTTTTTCTTCTTTAAGAAATTCTAAACAAACTTTTGCGGTATTAAAATGGATTTCTACTGTGTCCATTATCTCTAAAGCATAACCACCACCTAAAACGACACCTACTGGAATATTATTATCTAAGGCATTCTTTATAACAATTTTATCTCTTTCTATTAATCCTTCTTTTGTCAATCTTAATAATCCTAATTGATCATCTTTATAAGGATCAGCACCGGCAACATAAACAATTAATTCCGGTTGATGTTCTTTAATAATTTGGGGAACTGCTTCCTTTAAATAATTTAAATAAACTTCGTCTCCGGTAAAATCTAACAAACCAATATCCCAATTACTTTCTTCTTTAATGGGATATAAATTTTCTTGATGAATAGAGAAGGTAAATACCGATTCATCTTTTTGGAAAATTTTTGCTGTACCATTTCCTTGGTGCAAATCACAATCAATCACAGCTGCTTTTTTAATTAACCCTTCTTTTTGAAGCTTCCTTATCCCAACAGCAATATCGTTAATATAACAAAAACCCTCAGCATGTTCCGGAAAGGCGTGATGAAATCCGCCACCAATATGAAAACCAATTTTTTCTTGCAAAGCAATTTTTAAAGTCAAAATTGTTCCGGAGGCAGCTAGAAGATAAGCTTCAACAATTTCCCAGCTTAAAGGCAATTCACTCCTTATTGTTCGACTTGTCCATCTAAGATTTAAAAGATCATCAAGATATTCTGCTGTATGCACTAAACGAATGTCATCAAGATCTGGTTTTGGTGGTTCAATAAAATCCTCTTCTTTTGTTAAATTTTCATTAAGTAATTTCTCTCTAATCAGTCGATATTTAACCGTAGGAAATACATGAATACCGATATCAATTTCGTACTTATCCGAATATACAAATTTCATAATTCCCTCACCGCCTCTTTTAATTTTCTCAAAATTAAAGGATCACTTTCAAAAGGTATTCTCTTCTTTAAAATTTCTTTAACCTCTTTTTCATTAAACAAAGAAAGAGCTTCAATGGCTAAACTTTTCAGCAATAGGTTTTTTTTATCTAAATAAGAAATTAAAATATTTTTTATCTCTACCCTTTCTTTTAGATTTTTCATGGTATCCAATTTAGGGATAATTCGATTTATCACCCTTAAAATATTGGCTTGAAAATTTTCATTTTTATTTTTTAATAAATTGTCCAAAAGTGCTGGTAAAGCCGGTGTTCCAATTTCCGCTAAAGCAATTTCAGCACTTTGTCGTACGGTAAAAATACGGTCTTTTAGTTTTTCTATTAAATAATTTGTTCCTCTTTTATCTTTTAATTTACCTAAGGCATAGCAGGCATAAATTCTTGTTGGTTCATCAGCTGAGTTTAAATAATTAATAATTTCAAAAAATACTGAAGTATCGCCAAGCTCAGCAAAGGCATTTAAAATCCATCTTGGCCGATTCCTTTTATCTTTTAAGGCTTTTATCAATGAAGGTATTGCTTCTTTTGCTTTTATTTTACCGATAAGATAAATCACATTAGCCCGTGTTTGGATATTGTCGCTATTGATACTATCAATTAAATAGTTTTTAATAAGAGACGGAAGAGAACAAACTACCACTTCAATTGCTCGTAATTCCAAGCTATTCTTGGTAGAAAGTTTTTTCTTTACAATATATTCTATTGCCTCTTCTTTTCTTTTAATCAACTCGGCACGTGCTTCTTTCACAATTTTTTTAGCGCTACCCACTTCCCATTTAGAGGCATGCTTAAATACCTCTTCAATTTCCATTTTTTCAAAATCTTTCACGGTTGTATCTTCTTCTTCTATTTTTTTTTCTTTCTCTTTTAATTCATCTATTCCGTAAGCTTGCATTCCGCCTATCCAGATATTACTCTCTTCACCCATTCCTTTGTTTCCATATAAATCTTTGCCCTTTAAATCAATAAATAAACCAATTCCGCCAAATCCTCTTGCCTCATTAGCAAAACCTTGGCCAAATTTTTCTTCTCGATTGAAATATAAATCATCGCCATTTTTATCTAAAAGTAAACCAAAAGAGTTTGTTAAACCAATACCTTGTCCACCAGAGGCATAATAAAAATCGTCACCGTCGTTATCAATTAATATTCCAATAGCTAAATCATGACCTTCACCTTGGGCAGGACCTAAACGAGAATAATAAAAATCTTCACCGCAGGAATCTACTAAAATACCGATTGCCAAATGAATTCCTGCTCCTTGGGCATATTCAGTTGCATAATACTTATCGTTTCCTTTTCCATCATATAACATCCCTAAGGAATACCAATAACTACACCCCTGAGTAAAAACATCGCCGTTATAAAAATCATTACCGGCCATATCACAAAGAAAACCAATCCCACCGCTTACTTCTGGTCGAAAACCTATAGCAAAACCTTGAGAAAAAGAACGGTAATCATTGGGTAAAAGAGGAATATGAAGATATTTGCCACCGGCATAATAAACATCATTTCCTTCTAAATCAAAAAGTAATCCATAACCAAAAGTCGAACCAAAACCTTGACCAAAATTATAAATCTGATAGTTATCATTACCGGAGAAATCAAAAAGTATTCCTAAACCGTAAAAACCACTGGCACAAGAAAAAATCTTTCCTTGATAAACATCGTCACCCTTTAAATCCCACAAAATTCCTAATCCCAGAACTCCGGAAGCCAAGGAAAAATCTCCTGCTTTATATACATCGTTACCTTGGAAATCAAAAAGAAAACCACTACCTAAAATACCACTGGCAAAAGTAGCTATATTTTCGTTACGATAATAATCGTCTCCTGCTAAATCAATAATCAACGAAGAAAAACTTTCTATTACTATTCCGCAATTTTTAACCCAATAGTAATCATTGCCACCAAAATCAACAATTATCCGATAATTTTTGTTATAAAAATTACTTCCTTTACCACCAAGAGCAATAGAAATACTGTTAATCTCTACTTCTTCAAAATCTTTTTCAAAGGAAAAGTCTTTTATCTTCTTCAAAAATTTTTCCACACCAATTATATAAGCTAAATTAGCCCGATATATATCTACCATTTCCACTTTTTTCAAAAGAGCAAACAAAGTTTCTAACTCAACTTCTTTTGTGGTATCATAAAAAATATTATATTCTTTTAAGATTGCTCCTCGCAAATAGTCATCTGAATTTGTTTCTTCGTCAGAAAACAGATAGGGGATTTCCGCAAGTAATATATGGATTTCCTCTTCTTTTAATTTACTTAAAGCTTTTTTATAATAACTATCCCCAATAAGAAAAGCAGCAATTAAATAATAAAAATTCTCATTTTCTATCACCGATTTTTTTAAAGTTCTTACTTTACTTTCGATCTCCTTCTTAATTTTTCTGCTCTCCTTCTTTTCGGAAAATCCTGAAAAATCCCTTCTTTTTAATTGATTTAATAAAAATAAATAATTTTTCACAATGGAATCTTTATTGGTATTCAAAAAGGAAACGTTCTCATCTAAATATTTTGGAGTTTCTAAGGGTTTTTTAAAAAGAGAATCAATAATAAAAAGACGATAGAGGGTATCGGTTGCCCATCTCTTTTCGTAACCTAATTCCTTTTCTTCTACGCCTAAGATCTTTAGGCCATTTTTTATATAATTCAAAGAAAGAGAATCCAAGCTTTGAGAAAAAATAAAAGTAATCAACAAAAAAATCATAAAAAAGAATAATAAAAATTATTTTTAAGTCAATTTATATTAAATATGAAATTCAATAATGTCGCCATCCTTTAAAATATGATTTCTTTCCACTCTTTGTCCAAAAAAGTTTTTGTTATCCCATAAACGGGCATATTTAAGATTGCGTGCAAAATCTTTATGAAGTGCCTTAGCGGCATCTAAAACATTAGAATTTTTTACTAACACAATCGGCTCTTCTAATTCCGGTGGTTTTCCCGGTGGTTTGGTATAAACTCTTATAATTTCTAAACTTCCAAATAAAAGTCTTTTTAAATCCTCTATATTTTTCTTTTCTTTTACCGAAATAGAAATTATTTTCAAATTATTAATCGATAAATAATTTTTTATAAATTCTAAAAAGAGATTATAACGAATTTCACCATTTTCACAATCCAGTTTATTACCACAAAAAATTGTTTTCTTATAATTGGGTTCATCGCTTTTAAAAATATTTATCTTCCCTTCTTCCAAAATTTTAAAATTTTCTTCACTTTCATCTAATAAAGAATCTTGACTTAAATCAAAAAGATATAAAAGAGCATCCGCTGATCTTAAAAGATGAAAATACCAAGGAGGCAAACCTTCCTTTAATGGTGGGCAATCAATCAATTGAATTTGAATATTTTCATATTTCATCATTCCGGTAATTGGAATTTTTGTACTAAAAGGATAGTCAGCAATTTCCGTATTAGCATTAGTTAAAAGTTTAACTAAGGAAGATTTTCCCGAATTTGGACTACCAAAAATAGCGATTTGACCGGCTCCTTGTTTCTCAAAATGATACCAGACTGCCCGACTTACCTTTGGTTTCTTTGCCAGTTCTTTACGTAATTTAGAAATTTTTGTTTTAATTTCCTTTTGCAATTTTTCTGTGCCTTTATGTTTGGGAACAGTGGCTAACATCTCTTTTAAATAATACAACTTCTCCTCAATCGTTTTGGCTTGGCGATATTTCTCCTCTACTTCAAAATATTGGGGAGGTAAATTTGCTGGCATATTTCATTTTATCAAAAATTTTAAAAATAGTCAAGAGCAAATTATTCAAAAATCTTCCTTGACATTAGGAGAAAATTTTCCTATATTTCATTATACAATATGAAATATTTTATAAATAAAAAAAGAGAAATAAATTATTTTTTTGAATATCATAAGGAAAAACTTAAAGAAGTAAGAACAAAAAAGAGAGATATAGGGGTGCTGTGAGGTAGGCCATAGAAAGTTATTAACAATAAACTTCTTACTAATTTGGTAAAAATATTACAGCAATTTTTATTAATAATTTTTTACGCTCTTTATAAATAAACTTTCTTTTTTAATTTTCATACTGCTTTTACCTATTTTTACTTCCTTAACTTTTAACATGTAATAATGGCACTCAGGAGCATCAAAAATATGGGAATAGAAGCAGAAAGAATTTTTGAAATTAATAAAAGCAGGCTGGTATCGCCGTAAAACATAAGGGATGAATATAACTTATAGGAATAATATCTAAAATTAAATTATTCTTTTTATTTATGGTAGAGATGAGAAAAGTATATAAACGAAAAAAAATAAAGAAAGGGCAAAATATTGGTATAAAAAGGTATCAGAGAAGAAAGAGTATATAACCGAAAAGTAAATCAATTCCATTTTAGAATGGTTAAAAAATTATAACAACCCAACATCTATTAACCATTTTTTCTTCTATTTCTGCTTTCTTCAGTCACTCTCTTTCCTGCCACTGGTTTTGAGATAGAAATGACTACCTTCACTTTCTATAAAAATTTCCCTCTATCCTTTATATTAATCTTAAAAAGAAAATAAGAACTCAGAACTTCTTAACTTTGATAATTTCTTTTTTCTTGCTATTTAAAAAAGTTATAACCAAAATATAACTTAAAAGAAAACCCTTTAGCATTAAGTAATATCCCTTTATAATATTCTTGGAGTATTAAAAAATTAAATTTTTTAATATTAATTCCTAAACCAAAACCAACTTCGTAAGAAAAACTTTCTAAAAAAATATCTTTACTAATTGGTAAATAAAGATTTAAAGAGGGAATAATTAATAAGAAGTTAAAGGGTTGATAATTTAATTCAGAAGAAAATTTAAAGAACTCTTTTATCGCCCAAGATATGGCTGGTTCAATTTTTAGATGCTCTTTTATTTTATTTTCTAAAGAGAAATTAATCTCTGTTGGCAGAGGATCGTTAAAAAATTCGTTAATCTCCTTTTCTTCTTTAGTAAAAGAGTAATAATTACCTGTGCTTATTTTGTTAAAATTTAAAGAGTCAATTATTAAGGTAATTTTGCCAACCCGATTTTCTTTCTGCCAAAAGATTCTATTTCCCAAATTTTCAATTATAATTTTAAGGCCAATTTTTTCATTTATTTTCCTTCCCAAACCAATATCAAAACCAAAACCTCTACCACCGAAACTTTTTTTATAATTTATTTCATTATAAAAATTGAGTGAATTTTGGGTAGTCAAAAGATTTAAATAATTATTTTCAGTTTTCAAATAATAATAGCCTTCTAAATAGCTTATTCCAAAACCTAATTTCCAATTTTTTTTAAGAGAAAAAGCAAAACCATTTTTTATTTTACTAAAAGCAAAAATCTCTCCCTTACTTTCTTTTGATTGATAAACTTGATTTAATTTGTTACCAAAAAATATCAAATCAAAAATCTCTTTCTCAACCCTTCCTCTACTTCGCAAATTAAAAGAAGCATCTAAATTCCAAAAATGATAGCAAAGGAATAAAAAAGATAAATAAGCCTCGCCGGATAATTTTAAACCCTCTTTAGGGATAATTTTTAAAATACTTTTTTTATCATTTTCGTTTAAATATTTTCCGTTATAATAGTTATAATCCTTACCACTAAAAGCATTATTATAAAAATTAAGAGTGATACCCAAAATTTGATAATAAACCTTATTATCAGAAAATAGATTAATGTAATTAAAAAACGTCAAAATTAAATAAATTGCCATATAAATTATTTCTTAATTGATTTTATTATCTCCTTCGTTTTTACTTTTAATATTGCATAAGTATTAAAACTCAAAAAATCTCTGGGTCTTAAAAGAAATGTGTCACTTTCCGGCAAATTAATTTTCAATAGCGTTTTTAATCTTTCCTTTTTAAAAATTTCTAATTGGTTTTCATTCATTTCTAAAATTATTTCGCTTTCCCTTTCTTTCTCACAATAACCTTTTTCAGAAACTATCCCACCCGCCAAAACAAAAGGAAGTGCTACTGAATCTCCTTCCTCCGATTTTATAACTACCAAACCATCAAAACCAATAGGAAAATGATTAATTACTTCAACAACCAACTCACCGCCTACTAAATTTTTGTTAATCTTTTCTTTTTCTTCTTCATTAAGCAATATTTCTCTCTCGTAAGCAATAAAAGTATCTTTACTAAAAGAAAATTTTAGAGGTGCTTCAACAGAAACATTTATCAAAATGAAATTTTTTTCATCGATGCTTCCTTTACCATTAATTCTTCCGGAATAACTAAATTTCAAAATTTTTGGGCCATTATTTATTAAGTTAGTAATATTAATTTTTTCATTTATTTTATTAATAGGTTGCCCACTTCTCAAAGGGAGGTGAATTTCTCTATAAAGAGAACAAATTTCTTCGTTGCGGTTAATACTTTTTCCAGTTAGAAAAATTTTAATGGGCGCTTCTACATTATAAATAAAATCTAAGAACATCTCTATCTTTTCAAATTTTATTCCTTTGGGATTACCTAAAAAATCTATTATTAAAGAATCTTGTTTATTCAAAAAATAGAAAGGCGACAAAAAGTTACCATCAATTTTCTTAAACTTTAAATCTCTTATCAGTCCGCTAAAGGAAAGATAATTTTCTTTTCTAATACTGAAAAATTTTTCCGTATCCTTAATTTGGGCGTTAATTTCGATCGGCAAAAGGAAACCTTTCTTATCAATAGAACTTTGCTTAATAATTTCTCCTTCTAAGGAAATAGAAATTCTTTTATTGCCATAAGAGGAAATATCAAAACTATTTTCATAATTTATTTCTTTAATCTTTAAGAAAATTGATAGTGGAAAGGGAAATTGATTAATAAAATCTAAATCCAAATAGCCTTCCTTTATTTCTCCATAATTTAAATCAAAATCGGTAGATGAGTTAAAGTAATATTTATAAGTATGATTTAAAACAGAATTTTTAAATTTTAATTCACCCTCAACTAATTTAATATTTGTTAATTTAAATATTAATTTTAAATAATCGCCTTTTCTCACTAATAAAGTATCAGTGGTTGAAATTTCATAAACTGATAAGAGATTAATTGGTGAAGAAATAAATTTATTCTCAATTATCTCCAATAGCTCCTTTTGAGAATTTGGCTCTAAAATTCCGAGATTTAAAACCAAATTACTTAAATTAATTTCAAAATATCTAAAATTTATTAGCGAATGGTTTTCAATATTTAAAGTCAAAAAACATTTTTCAATAATACCTCGACGAAAGTTGTTTATACTAATTACTTTTTGTAATTCTTTTTGTAGATTTGTTGGTGGTAAAATAATAAAACTATCAGGAATCGTAACTCCTAAAA
>JBDRVN010000025.1:0-22529 GCA_039801885.1 Caldifarciminota bacterium | reverse complement strand
ATAATTTGGCAATCATAAGAATTGGTATCTCCTAAGATAAAATAAGTTTCACCATTTTTATTAGTTGTTTGAAAACAGGTATACCAGTTTACCGGCTGGGTACCGCCTAAAATATAAACCATCGCACCATCCACTGGTATAGAATCTCTCGAATATACTTTTACTTTTAAACTACAATGAGGTGTATATTTCTTAGTAGCAGAGAAGATATAGCCGTCGCCTCGCCAATTGAAGGCACAACCTAAATTCCACCAATTTGGGTCATATCTTACACTATCATTTATCATCTTATTTACCGGTTCCCACTGATGCCAACTTCTTTCATAAAACTCATTCCAATGGTGATTATTTCCGTAAGCACTGGTCCTTACACAAGGAATTAAAGATGCCCGTGCTGTAGCAGTAGTTATTATGCTCCATTCGGTACAGGTGCCGTGATGTTGATTATATATTTGACAAGGCTGATAGGTTCTTCTTTGGGGTGTTCTGAATTCCATAACTCTTCTCAACCAATTATTGATGGCACCGATGGCACCATTATTAAAAGTATCATTCCTTAAACAGTTCCATAATGTTCTAATACCCCTTAAATAATCTTTCAATTTTGGATAATTAGGGTCGTTATAATAAAAAAGATATTCTCGCCAAAACCTTCCATTCGGTGGTGGTAAAGGATTACCTGTCGTCACATCTACATAAGTACAAATCTCCCTTGAAATTTTCGGATGGACAATATACCAATAATAGATTTTATAAGGAAGTTCTAAAATTAAAGTATCCTGCCCATCAAAAATCCGATAACGGATAGTAGAATAATAATTAGTATCGGTTTGTGGATTACCGTAATCAATAATATCGGCATAAGAAATCGCAGTATCATTGGCATATAAAAAATGGGCATTCTCACTAATTAATAATGGATAAAAATTCTCACTATTAAGAATTTCCGGTGGAATATGAGCAATTAAAAAACATACTTCATCTAAATAGGGATGGGAAGTATTTAAAATAATATTAGCATATTCATTCTGTTTCTCATAAGAAAGAGATAAGAAGTTATTAAATAAATCGGTCTTTAAAAAGGAAGGTGCCCTTTTTATCGCTTCCTTTGCCAAGAGAGTTAAAGAATCATAAGGTAGATAAATTTCTAAACTTTCAATTGGATAAGGAAATTTGAAATAAAAAAAATTATTTGCGGGTAGGAAAATTTTAACTTTAACTGAATCAATCAACACCCAAGAATTAAAGAGAAAAAGAGATATTAATATCATATTTTTAGATTTTTATTATCTTGAAATTCCTCTTATTTTCTTTGATAAAGTAAATACCCTTTCTTATCGATTTTATCTTTCTTCCAAAAATATCATAGATTTCGCCTTTTATCTTTTCCTTTTTAATATCCTTTCTTATAATTGGTAAAGAAATCTCTTCAATTGGAACTTGCTTTCTTTTGGCAGTAAATCTTACATATCTTGTTTCTCCTCTTACAAATTTTCTTTGGCCTTGATACCAAACATATAAAAGACAAAAGTTATCAGTAATAACAACGGAATGGGCATTGGTATTTTCTACTTGAACACTTTCTATCCTTACCGGTAAGAAAACAATCGGATGTCTTGTTCCAGAAGGACCGGTAAATCCTAAGGTACTGGAATCATAATTAGCAGTAATAGTAATAATAAAAGTATCCCTTAAAGTTCCTGGTCTTATCTCAATATTTTCTGAATAATAAGGCTCCCTTATCGGATAAATTCTTGTTTGACAAGCAGGGTCACCATAAAAGGCAACATTATTTTTATCGTACTCTAAACCTGATGGATTTGTCCCTGGTGTGTTATTTATCTGGTCAAAAAGAAGGGATTGGTTATTTAAATAAAAGGCTTGGGCATAAGTAGTTCTTCCTTGAAGATAATGGTAATAAGCAGGTAAACCCCAAAGCATATAACCATACCAAGTTTCTACAATATAACCGGTCATTTGAATTGCTCCACCGGTATGGAACCAAGCAAGAACCATACAATTCATATCGGCAACATCGCCCATTAGACAATTGCCAACAGCAAAATATAATTTCGGATTAGAAGAATTTATGTATCTTGTAGGACCGGAATAAGGGTCGCCTCTTAATTGACCACTACTCGAACGAAAAAATCCTTCATAACCAGAACTTGGATAATGTAATTGCCAAGTCCATTGATTGGCATGACCACTGGTTACGAAGATATCAACATTACCAATAATTCTTGGTCGATTAGGAACGGTATCGTTAATTCCATTGTTAAGATAATTTACTAATAAGGTACATCTATCAGTTGGACATCTCTCTGGCCACACAGTATCAAGGGTAGTGCCATCGGGAAACTTAAATTTTATTCTATTATATTCTGCTTCATAAGTAGAAATTCCCTTTTCTATCCAATAGTCCCAAGTACAATTTGTACCACCCAGAACTGTTCTTACCCATAAAGTATCATAACGAGTTAACCTTAAAGCATCTTCTGCGGTATAACCGGTAATAATTCCCCAAACCGCATCGCCATAAATATCATTATCTAATTGTCTTGTTAATTGGTGACAATCTCTTACAAAAGATTGGTTCACTTCAGAAACTGGTCTGCCAACAAAACAGATATAATCCGGTTGATAATCCTGTAATTGAGAAAGCACATCATAAATTGAATTAGTATAGATAAAAATCCTTCCTTGATGTTTTAATTGTAAAGAATCACATACTGCCCGCCAATCACTCATTGAATAAGTAGCATTAGAAACAACAATTGCATAGCGATAAGCAAAAATTGGTAAAATTATTAATAATAAAACAAATATTTTATTCATTTTCCCTCCTCATTTAAAAATAATTATTTTCTTTTTTACTTTTTTATCTTTAGTATCTACCAAAAAGTACACTCCCTTAGAATTTAAATTTCTTTCATTAATCTTTTTACCATTTACATCATAAATTACTGTTTTACTATAAAATCTTTTTCTTTTATGGTATGAAAACTTACTTTCATTAATCGCCTGGGGCAATATTCTTAATTTTTTCACAATAACTGGATTAAGACTTCCTGGGTCTTCACCTTGAACATAAAATCCAGCAATTAAATCAGCCAAATAGGTTATCCATAAATTATTTTGCTCATCAACGATGGGTGCTAAACAAGGATATCTCTTAGATGTCTGGTCGGGTCGGGTAATTCTTTCTGGTTCAGACCAGGTTAAACCATTATCCAAGGAATAAGAAACCAAAATATCTGCTCTTAATTTACCGGTTAGTGGTTCATAATTTAATGAATCAAACTCTTCCCAAGAAACATATAATATTCCTGTTTGTGGTTCCTGACCAATTGTTGGTCGACCAGCAAAAATTGCACCAATACCAATTGAACCAGCAAGGGTATCGGCACTTCTCCGAGAGATTCTTACCAATTCTGGATTTCTTCCTGGTTTAAAATGCCAAATTTCTACCGGCAATTTATATTTTTGACCATTTATATTTGGTGTATAACAAATTACAAAATTGGGATTATCTTCTCGGTCAAAAAATCCGTAAACAAAAGAAATCTCCGGTAAAGTTTCGCTTCCTGGCGTAAAAATATTAGGAAAAGGGAAAGGAATAACTTCACTCCAAGTATCTCCGCCATTAAAAGAAATCCGATAGGCACCGCTATCAGTTCCTGAACCACCTAATTCTCTCCAAAAGACAATTACTTTATTACTTCTCTTTGAGGTAAAAAGTCCGTAACCTTCTCCTACACAAGCAATTGGTTCGCCTTGTCTCGGAGCAATCGATATAGGTTCTTCTGGATATCTCCATTCCCGCATTCTAATATAACAAACATCGTAATATTGAGAACCTGAAGAACCTTTAGAAGCCACTGTATGAAACCACCCATTGTTAGTTATACCTAAAACCGGCCACAAAAGGTCATAATTTTCAACTTTTATGGTACAAGGTTCTAATGGAGAAGTAATACTGCCAATTGCTAAACAAAGATTTAGCCCTACCCTAAAATGGGCTACACAATAAGCATCATGTGTATTTGGATTTATATCTAATACTCCGTAACCTGCCCAAAAAGGAAATACTGGAACGCCTTGTTGCCCATACGCCCACATATTTAATCTTTCATCAAAGAAATTATAATAAACATTTCTATCAGAAGGAACCCGTTGATAAGAAACCGTAGCAATCACATGAACACCGTAACCAGGGTCATAATAAATTCTCTGCCTCATATGAGAAGCCATTTGCCAATCATAATAAGTACTCATCACAGTGTCTGTTCTTTGGGAAAAAGAAAGACTGAAATAAATTAAAATCAAAAATAAAAATAACTTTTTCATTTTTCACCTCCTTTTAAAAATTCTTACTTTATTTTCTTCTAAACTAAAATAAATACCGGAAGGTATTTTATTAGTTTCTATATGTACTGGCTGACCTAAAATATTATAAACTTTTTTTATATTTTTAAATTCTTTTTTATTTTCTTTTAGGGCACTGGGATAAGAAAATTTGATAAGATAGACATCTACACTACTACTGTAAGAAAGGGTATAACCAACAATAAGATAACAACTGTCATTAGTTTTAATAACTGAATAGCCAATATCTTCGCTTGTGCCACCAAAGGTTCTTGTCCATACTATATTTCCATTTTCATCAACTTCTAAAAGATAGATATCATTTCCACCACTACCAAAAGATTCGGTAGAGCCAACAAGAAGATAATTATTATTAAAAGATTTTATAATAGAATAACTGACATCATAACCGGTTCCGCCATAACTTCTTTCAAAAAATAAATTTCCATTATTATCAGTTTTAATTAAATAGACATTCCTATCAAAAGAACCGGTATAACCAGCAAAAAGAAAGTTATTATTGTCAACCAAAACTGAATAACCATAATCAGCAAGTTCGCCACCAAATATCTTTGTCCACAAAGTTTCACCTTCGCTATTGGTCTTTAAAATCCACACATCATCTACCCCATGTCCGTAAGGAAATCTTCCATAACCAACAACTATCAATCCATTATCATGCGTCTCTTTCACACAATAACCGAATTCATCCAATCCAAAACCTCTTAAACCATAATTTCTCTCCCATAATAGATTACCATTTTCATCGATTTTTAATAGATAAAGGTCGGCATCTAAATTATTACTAAAAGATTTTGTATAGCCACTTATTACATAACAAGAATCAGAAGTTTTTGTTATATAAAGACCGCCATCCGCATAAGTTCCGCCATAGGTTCTTGACCATACTAATTCACCATTTTTATTAAGTCTAATTATCCAAACATCACTACTTCCATTACCAAAAGATTGGGTATTACCAACAATTATATAACCGGAATCACGGGTTTGTAGAATGGAATAACCACGGTCATTACTTTGTCCACCATAGGTTGTTGTCCATAAAGTCTCGCCATTCTCATCAGTTCTTATTAAATAAACATCAAAAAGACCCTGTCCAAAAGAGGATGTTGAACCTACAATTATGTAACCGCCATCAAAACACTCCTTTAAATCCCTTCCTTCATCATAACCATTTCCACCAAAAGTTTTCTCCCAATTAAAAAGAAACAAAATATACAAAAAATAAACCATAATTCATTTCCTTTTAATTTATCTTAACAAATTTTTTTAATTTTCCTTTTTTATAAAGAAAGTAAACTCCCTTTTTTAATTGAGAATAAGAAATTACTTGACCAAGAGAATTGTAATATTTATTTATTTTTTCAGAGATTATAAAATCGGAACTCTTTTCTTTAATATCGGTAGAAATATAAGAATATTCATAAAGGTAATTATTAGAAGAGCCAAAATAAACACGATTTATTCCGTCGTTTCTACCGTTACCAATAAAAATGCTTACATAACTACCACTGCCGGCGCTATCCACCCAACAAGAATCCCATTGGTTTCCATTATAAAAATACTCCATTGCTTTTCCACCATAACAACTTACATATACCCTCATTAAACCATCGTTTCGGGCATCGCCAACAATCACTGTCCGCGGAAGAGCGTTAATACCTTTTACACGTTCTTTTATCCATCGGGTACCATTCCAAGTAAATTCATAAACTCCGTAAGGAGAACTACCCCATGCCGAATAAAGTCTAAGAATACTGTCGTTTCTTCCATAACCACAAGCAATTCCATAATAAAAACGACCTGTTGAATCAACAAGTTCGCGAACCCATTGGGTTCCATTCCAAGTAAATTCGTAAATATAAGTTCCTTGTCCAACACAATAAATCCGATTAATCCCATCTCTTCTTGCCGGAGCAATTATTATATCCACGCCATAACTATCAGCAATTGCACTACTCACCCATTGAGTACCTGTCCAATAACCTTCATAAATTCTTCTATTATTTCCATCATCACAATATATTCGGTTTATTCCATCATTTCTTGCCTTACCAATTGCTACTCCATGAGCCGCTGGTGAAGAAGGAGAAAGCGGAGGAATTCTAATTGCCGTATCCCTTTGCCAACCTGTCCTTGTCCAAGTATATTCCCATACTCCTGCTCTCTGCGGTGAAACAAGAACAAAAGCAGCGTAAATTCTTGTTATACCATCATTTCTTCCGTCACCAGCAGCAACTCCCCAACCATTTGTTACTCCCATATCGAAAATATCCCAATGATTATTCCGATAAGTTAATTCATAAAGTCTTGTCCAAGTAGCTACATAAATTCGGTTGGTATCATCGTTTCTTCCTTGGGCAATTACAACTCCGGAAACCCAATTACTAAAAGGTCCGATTTGCTCTTTTACCCAATAACTAAAAATAATGTTTATCCAAATTAAACATGCTAAAAATAATATTTTTCTCTTCATTTTTTCTCCTTTTTAATTTATTTTATTAAAACCTTCTTTTGTTCGTCGCCTTTCTTAAAAAAATAAATTCCTTTTTTAATTTAGTTGCTTTTACTTTTATTCCTAAAATATTATAGATTTCATAATTCTTATTAGTAACCTCTTTTTTATTAACTTCTTTTTCTTTAATCTCTGATGCCCGACGATTTAAAAAGAGATAACAACCACTAAATGCCAAGTTTAAATCTAAAGAATAATAATAAGTAACAATAATTTGCGAAGATTGAGAAGGCTTTTCTTTTAAAGTAAACCAACCATTATATAAATCAATTACATAATTGCTTACTGATATGGGCGTATTATTCACTTTAATTTCTAATAATCTTTGAACTGGTCTTTCTCTAAAATAAAATAGTTTTCTTACACCATTGCCAATAAAAGTATCGCTTTTTAATACTAAACCATTGTTGTCAATATCGCCAAAAGCAGTATCTCGTGGGAAAGCACAAAGATAATACCAAGAAGGATTGGGATCCAAGGGAACAGAAAATAAGGTAAAAGAAATTAATAAAAAGAAGATAAAAATTCTCATCCGCCCTCCCTTTTAAAATTTGAATAAGTATATGATGAAATTTTTTAAAAGTCAATATTAAAAATAGATTTATTATTATAATTGTTAAAATTATTAATTCTTGACGGAAAAATAATTTTTTGTTATTATTATATCTAAATTAAATTCGGAGGAAAAGATGTGGCAGTATGATATAAAGAAAATTAGGAATCTTGGTTTTTTTGGTCACGGCAGTTGTGGTAAAACTACCCTTTGTGATGTGATTATGTATTTGTTAAAGCAGAACACAAGAATTGGCAAAGTCGACGAAGAAACTTCGCTTTTTGATTACGATGAAGAAGAGATTGAAAGAAAAATTAGTATCAATTTGGCATTAGGTTATGGTTTATATAAAGAACATTTTTTTAATATTATTGATACTCCCGGTTATTTAGATTTTATTGGCGAAGTTTACGCCAGCGTAAAAGCAATCGATAATGGCATCATTGTTATTGATAGCAGTTCAGGTGTTGAAGTAGGTACAGAAATGGCTTATAAAATCCTTTCCGATAATAAAAAGCCAATAATTTTCTTTATTAATAAATTAAAAAAAGAACATACCGATTTTTATAAAAGTTTGGACGAATTGAAAAAAAGTTTCCATTCTAAAATTTTTACTTTATTTTTGCCAATTGGCAAAGAGTTAAATTTTTCTGGTATTTATGATTTGTTAGAAAATAAAATATATTTATATAAAAACGGAGAAATAAAGATTTCTGATGATATTCCCGACGAAATAAATAAGACAAAGAATGAGTATTATGAAAAGATTATCGAAGCCTGTGCCGATGTGGAAGAAGAGATAATGAACGATTATCTGGAGGGAAAAGAGATAAGTAAGGAAAGACTAAAAAATACCATCAAAAAAGGAATTTTAAATTGTGAACTTTCACCAGTTTTATTAGGTGATGCTTTAAATAATATTGGTATTAATTTAATTTTAGATTTTGCCATTAATTATCTACCTTCCCCAATTGATAACCCAAAAATCAAGATTATTGATATTAACAAAAATGAAGAAAAAGAGCTGGAAATAAATGAAAAGGAACCTTTAGCCTTTGTTTTTAAAACCTTATCCGACCCTCATATTGGTGATTTGAATATTGTTCGGGTATATTCCGGAGTTATTGAATCCGGAATGAATTTATTAAATACCTTTACTCTCAGAGAAGAAAAGATTAACCAGATTTATTATCTCAAAGGGAAGGAACGGCAGGAAACTAATAAATTACAGGCAGGCGAAATTGGTGCCTTAGTAAAATTAAAGGAGACAAAAACAAATCATACTTTAACATCTTCTAATAACCAAATAAAAATTCCACCCATTGAATTTCCACCACCTTCCATTTCTGTAGCTGTGGTGCCAAAAACAAAAGGTGACGAAGAAAGAATTTCCAACGGTCTCCATCGTTTATCGGACGAAGACCCAACTTTTACTTTCCATTATGATTATGAATTGAAACAACAGCTGATTAATGGTTTGGGCGAACTACATTTGGATGTAATTATTAGTCGGCTAAAAAGAAGATTTAATGTGAATATTGATTTAGAGAAGCCAAAAGTTCCTTATCGGGAAACAATTAGGAAACAAGCAAGTGCGATGGGGAGGTATGTGAAACAATCCGGTGGTCGTGGTCAATATGGAATTTGTTATATAAAAATAGAGCCCTTGGAAAGGGGCAAAGGTTACGAATTTGTTAATCAAATCTTTGGTGGCGCTATTCCAGCTTCTTATATTCCCGCGGTAGAAACAGGAATAAAAAAAGCATTAGAAAGTGGTATCTTGGCAGGTTACAAAGTAGTGGATGTAAAAGTTACTTTATATGATGGTAAATATCATCCAGTGGACTCCTCTAACTTAGCATTTGAAATTGCTGGTTCCCTCGCTTTTAAAGAAGCCCAAAAACAGGGTGATCCCTATTTATTAGAACCAATTTATAATATAGAAGTTGTCTGTCCGGAAGCGTCAATGGGTGAAGTGATCGGCGACCTTAATGCCCGAAGAGGAAGAATATTGGGAATTGAAGCCGAAGGAAAGATGCAAAAAATTAAGGCACTGGTTCCCTATGCCGAACTTTATAAATACTCTTCCACCCTCCGCTCAATAACCCAAGGAAGGGGATATTTCACAATGAAATTTTCCCATTATGAAGAAGTTCCAAGAGAATTGGCACTAAAAATTATTGAAGAATCAAAAAAAGAGAATAAAAAAGAATAATTTTAAATCCCATTTAAAATTAGATGTTTAAAAAAGAAGAGATAGAAAATTATTTTCGTTTGGCAATAAAATTGGCAGAAAAAGGAAGGGGTTATACTTTATCTAATCCTTTAGTGGGGTGTGTAATTGTAAAGGATAAAAAAATTATTGCCACTGGTTACCATAAAAAATATGGTAGCGACCATGCGGAAATAACTGCAATAAAAAAAGTGAAAAACAAAGAACTCTTAAAAAATGTCACTCTTTTTGTCACCTTGGAACCTTGTTGTCATTACGGGAAAACACCTCCTTGTACCGATATTATAATTAAAAATAAAATTAAGCAAATTTATGTGGGAATTTACGATCCCAATCCCCTTGTTTATAAAAAAGGAGTTGCCATATTAAGGAAAAATGGAATTAAAGTAAAAGTTGGTTTTTTAGAAAAAGAGATAAGAAAGCAGAACGAAGTATATTTTAAATATATAAAAGAAAAGAAACCTTTTGTTATCGTAAAAGCGGCAACAACTTTGGATGGGAAAATTGCCACTTTAAATTATGAATCAAAATGGATAACCGATGAGAGATTAAGAAAAGAAGGAAATAAGTTAAGGTGTTATTGTGATGCTATTCTTTGTGGTATTAATACCATAATCAAAGATAATCCTCATTTAACTTGTCGGACTTTAAAAGATAAAAAGATGATAAAAATCATTCTTGACCCAAATTTAAAAATTGATGAAAAGGCAAATGTTTTCAAAGAGAATAATGTAATTATTTTTTATCACAAAGAAGATAAAGAAAAAATAAAGATCTTAAAAAATATGGGAGTGGAATTAATTAGATTAGATTTAAAAGATAACTTTTTTGATTGGAATGAAATATTAAAGGAACTTTACAAAAGAAATATTGCCTCTTTATTAATTGAAGGTGGCGCCAAAACAATCAGCAGTGCCTTAAAGGCAAAAATCGTTGATAAAATTTACCTTTTTTATGCACCAAAAATAATGGGCAAAGGAATATCTTTTTCTGATGGCCTTTCTTATAATTTAAAGAATCTTATCCAATTAAAAGATTTCAAAATTTATCAATTTAAAGAGGGTTTTATTTTGGAAAGTTATCTTTGAAAAAACCTATTTTTAAAGTAAAATAGTTTATGTTTAAAGGAATTATTGGCGATGTGGGTAAAGTATCTTCTATTATTAATAAAGGTGAGAACAAAATAGTTATTATCAAATCCAAGCTTACAAAAGAATTGGATATTGGTTCTTCCATTGCGGTTGATGGCGTCTGCTTAACAGTAATCAAAAAAGATAATGAAAAATTTAGTTGCGAAATAATTAAAGAGACCTTAAAAAATACTACCTTGAAAAATCTGAAAATTGGCTCTTATTGTAATTTAGAGTTACCGATGAAAATATCGGATAAAATTGATGGCCACATTATTTTAGGTCATATTGATGAGGTTGGCAAGATTATAAAATTAAATAAAAAAGCAGATTATTATCCTTTAGAAATAAAGATAAAAAAAGAGAGTAAGATTTATTTGGTAAAAAAAGGCTCGATTGCGGTGGATGGAATTAGTCTCACAATCCAAGATATCTTTTCCGATAGTTTTCTAATCTATCTCATTCCCTTTACTTATGAAAATACTAATTTGAAATATAAAAAAGTTAACGATGAAGTTAATATTGAGTACGACTATTTAGGAAAATATGTTCTTAATAAAGGAATTGAAACTTAAAGATTATATTAATAAAAAGGGAATAAGAATAAAAGAGATAATTTGTAAAAGTGCGCTAACTAAATCCGGAATTTCTGGAATGAGTTTTTCTTTAAATCCTTATATTGGTTGCGAACATTCTTGTATCTATTGTTATGCTACTTTTATTAGAAAATGGCGAGAACATAAAGAGGAATGGGGAAAGATTATTGAGGTAAAGATAAATATTTGTGAACAACTAAAAAGAGAAATAAAGAAAAAAAGGGGGATAGTATGTATCGGCACAATTTGTGACCCTTATCAACCAATTGAGCTGAAATATTCTCTAACAAGAAAGGCAATTGAAATACTAAAAGAATACGATATAGAATTTGAAATCTTAACCAAATCCCATTTGATTTTAAGGGATTTAGTAATCTTAAAAGATTATCCCAAGGCTTCTTGCGAGATAACTTTAACAAGTTTAAACGAAAAAGTGAGAAGGATTTTTGAACCAAAAACAAGCTTGTTAAAAGAAAGAATGAGAACAATCGATGCATTAATAAAAAATAATATTTATACTACTTTATTTTTTGGTCCTATCCTCCCCTATTTTTCTGACAAAGAAGAAGAAATAAGAAAAATTTTTAATTTTGGCAAGGAAGTTGGGGTAAAAGAAATATTATGCGACTCGCTAAATTATTTCTCTCAGAAATTGAAAATTATCTTAAAAAATATCTCTTTTGATAAAAAGGCAGTAAGTTATTATTTAATGATTAGTAAAGATTATCAAGGATATATAAATAATTTAAGAGAAAAAATTTTAGAAATTAGTAAAGATTATGAAATTCCGATAAGGGTCTTATTTTAAAAATGGTTATTATTATTATTTTTATTTTAAATTTAAATCTGGATAACACAATAACTGAACAAATGGATAAATTATCTTCAAAAAGTTTAGATGCGATTATGAAACCATTAGAAGATTTAACATCTTTTCCAATCTATACAACTGTTTTTTATACTCTTTCCCTTTTAGGTAGGGAAAAAGAAGAAAAAGCGGTAAAATTAGCAGTAGTTGCTCTTAGCGGTAGTAGTTTTTTAACTTGGGGAATTAAAGGGATAGTTAATCGGGAAAGACCAAATAAGGAACTTACTACCCGCTTCAATTCATCTTTTCCCTCTGGTCATATGACAAACTACTTTTCTGTTGCTCATATTTTTGCTAAAGAATATCCGAGATATTCTATCTATCTTTATTCTTTTGGTTTTATCCTTGGATTTTCCAGAATATATTTGAAAAAACATTATTTTACGGATGTGGTTGCTGGAATGATTATTGGAATTTCTATTAGTGAATTTATCTATAAAAATAAGAAATATTTTAATTTGATTTTTTGAAACTTTATCTTATTATTTAAAATATGGATTTAAAATTTTTAAGAGAAAATAAAGAAAAGGCAAAAGAGATAGTTAAAAGAAGGGGAGAAAATATTGATATTGAAAAGATTTTAGCGTTGGATGAGAAAAGAAGGGAGTTAATTAAAGAAAGAGATGAATTAAGACGCAAAAGAAAGGAGCTTTCTCAATTTTTTAATAAACATAAAGATAAATTAAATGAACAAGAATTAAATAAAAAAAGAGAAGAGGCAAAAGAGTTAAGCAAAAAAGTGAAAGAGGTCGAAGAGGAATTATCTTTAATAGAGAAAGAGATAAAAAATTTACTTCTCTATTTACCTAACAAAATCCATCCATCAGTAAAAGATGAAGAGATAATTATAAAAGAAGAAGGAGAAATTCCTAACTTTGATTTTAAACCTTTTCCCCATTGGGAAATTGGCGAAGCATTAGGATTATTAGATTTAGAAAAATCGGCAAAATTGGCAGGTTCAAGATTTATTTTATTTAAAGGAATTGGTGCCTTATTAGAAAGGGCATTAATTAACTTCTGTTTAGATTATCACCGAAAATATCATAATTATGTTGAAATCTCACCGCCTTATTTAAATAAAGGAGAATGTTTCTATGGCGCTGGTCAATTACCAAAATTGAAAGATGAAATGTATTATATTCCTGCTGATGAATTATATCTTATTCCTACTGCCGAAGTGCCGTTAGTAAATCTTCATACAAATGAGATTTTAAAAGAGGATGAATTACCAAAATATTATATGGCTTATACTGCCTGTTTTAGAAGAGAAGCCGGTTCTTATGGAAAAGAGGTAAGGGGAATTATTCGCGTTCACCAGTTTGATAAAGTAGAATTGGTAAAATATACTTTACCCGAAGATTCCTATTTTGAATTAGAAAAAATGGTGGAAGAAGTTTGTGCAATTTTAAAACTCTTGCAACTACCTTATCGAGTAAAACAACTATCAGCAAAAGATATGGCATTTCAATCAGCAAAAACCTATGATATTGATGTTTATGCTTGTGGTGTTGGTGAATGGTTGGAAGTATCGTCTATTTCCAATTGTGAAGATTTTCAGGCAAAGAGAAATAATACCCGGGTAAGAAGAAAAAATGGTGATTTAGAATATTGTCATATCTTAAATGGCAGTGGCTTAGCCTTTCCCAGACTTTTCATTGCCATTGTAGAAAATTATCAACAAAAAGATGGTAGTATTTTAATACCAGAAGTTTTAAGACCTTACCTGAATAACTTAGAAAAAATTGGAAATAGATAACATAAAAAAAGAGATAAGAAAAATTTTCCATTATTTATATCTAAAAGACTTAATTACTGCTTTTGATGGTAATATCAGTTATAAAATAGATGAAAATAGAATTATCATTAATAAAACTAATGTCTTTAAAGGTGAAATAAAAGAGAAGGATTTAATTCTTATTAATCTAAAAAAGGAAATTCCCAAAGAAGCTTCTAAGGAATTAAAACTCCATTTAAACTTATATGAAATAAATAAAAATATAAAGACAATCGTCCATTCCCATCCAATTTATCCACTATTAATTATTAACCAAAAACTTCTCAAAGAATTCTATCTTGGAACAGGATTAAAAAAAGAAGATATCTCTTTTCTTTCTTATTATGAGCCGGGCTCAAAGATACTTGCTGAAAAAATAAAGGAGTTTGGCAAAGATAAAAGAGTTATTATCTTAGAAAACCATGGTATAGTAGTTTTAGGAAGGAATTTAAAAGAAGCTCTCTTCTTAACCGAAAAAGTTAATTTCTGGGCAAAATATCAATTTCTGAAAACTCAATATCTACAAAAGTCCTTAACAAGATAATATATTTAAAAATCCTTACCAAAATATCAATAAGGTGGTCTCTAAGGCGGTATAGTAGATAGCCCCCTATGGGAAGTCCTAAATTTAATTAAATCATTTATTTTCAAAAACTTAAATGAAATTTTACCAAAGTAAAAAGTTTTCTTATAGGAAACTTTAGTAATTTATAATAATAGAGAATTTTTAAACTATTTGCTACTTATTTTCAAAATTAATGAGATTATGGCACCGGAAAAGAGAGGAACAGAAAGGTTATCATCGATATTAAAAGGCAGGACTTCCACAATCGCTCCAATAGCAGCACCAAGAAAGATGAAACTAATAGAAATATTTAAGTGATTACTTAGAATATAACCGAAGATTAAAGAACCTAAAAAGTGGGCAAGGGTTCCTTCCAAGGTTTTATTAAAAAATCTTCTTTTACCATAAGCAAGACCAAAAATCTTAGCAAAGAAATCACCAAAGATTAAAAAGGTGATTGCTAAGATAGCAACTTTCTGTTCAAAGAGTAGAAAACTTAAGAAAGAACCTAATAAGAAAATAGTCATCGAAGAAACCCTTTTTGTCTCTTTTTCTTTTAGAATAATAAAAATATCTTTTAAATCTTTAATGAAAAATTGATCAACCCGTGTGTGAAAGATTCTAACTAAATCAAAGATAAAGAAAAGCAAAAGGACAATACCGATCAAAGTAAGTAAGGTAATTTTATTCAAAAAGAAACTTAATATTACAAAAGAAAAACCTGCTGGTCTAATAAAGGTTCGCCAGAAAGGAAAATTTGGCAATTTTTCTTTATTAATTTTTATCAAATCAAATCTAATAATATTAACAATAGCAATAATTAGAAGATAAGAAATAATAATTAAAGTAGAGATTAATAACCAATCAAAAGGAACTCGTAAGATTAAAAGATAAGTAAACAGTGGCAAAATAGTTATTGATAAAATTTCTTGGGTTTTACTTATATAAAAAACTAAAAATATAGTAATTAATAAAATTACTAAATCGGATATTAAAAAAGAAATTTTATTAACTATAAAGATTTTATAAAGATTAAAAAGTAAAATTCCGGTTAAAGTTGCTGCACCTTGCCCACCACGGAAGTTTAGATAAAAGGGGAAAATATGACCCAAAGCAGCAGCAAAACCGGTAAGATAACTAATAGAAATTGGCGTGTGAAAGATTTTTTGGGTAATTAAAATTGATATAATACCTTTTAAGGTATCATAAACTGCTGTTGGAATTGCCGGTAATATTCCCAATTCTCTTTTCACATTTGTTGTTCCAGCATTAAAAGTGCCAACTTTTCTAATATCAATTCCTTTTAAAATCTTTCCAAAAATATAAGCCGGAAGGACTGAACCTAAGAGATAACCAATTAAGATTGCCATAAAATTATTGACCACAAAAAATTATAGATTCTTGATTATAAAAGTCAAATAAAAAAGAAAAAGGAGCAGAGGAAAAATTCTCTGCCCCTCTCCTTTTAAAGATTTTTATTTATTTAAGGATAACTGCTTTCAAGACTTTCTGAGTATCTTTGGTATTTATCTGATAGAAGTATATTCCTTTTGCTACTTCTTTACCTTGGTTATCTTTCTTATCCCAAATAATCGTATGGGAACCGGCTTTCAATTCCTTATTAATAAGTGTCCGAATATGACGACCAGTTAAATCATAAATATCAATTTTTACCTTTTGGTCGCTTGTTAGATAGAGATTCAATTTCGGTAAATCAACAATCGGTGAAGCAAGATAACTAAATTTCTTATCTTTTAGCAATTTATTAGCAAGAACTTCTTCTTTACCAGGCGCAGAAGGTTGGTAAGTATTAATTAATATTGCCTTTTGATTTGTCAAAGTTCCGGCTGTTCGATGATAGGTATTATTATAAACAAAATTAATTCCAATTGTATTTGTTTGATCTTCAATACCAACCGTATTTGATTGATAATAATTGGCGGTAAGATATTGGAATTTAATCATATTATCACCAGTCGGTGTTCTTACTGTTGTATCATAGATAATTATTTGAAACTTATCCCATTGCTCTCTTGGATTATAATAATGAACACTATCCCATTCCAAAATCATTCGGTGATTTGTCGCATCATACAAAAACCAAATACCATTACCATAAGGTGGATATAAATCATCCCAATTTGGACAAATCATCGCACTCGGATTTGTTGATGTTGGGTCAGGTAATGGTTGATTAGTATAAACTGTTGAAGTTGTATAGATAGGGGTAATCCAACCATTGCCACAAACTGATAATTGACTTGTATATAAAGTACCGTAATATCTAAATGGGAAGGGCAAGTTAATCTGGATTGTCTGGTCATCAGAAGTTATCGGCAATCTCGTACCAATATTTCTTATTTCAACCCATTCAAATTCCGGTCTTTGAGCATAAGCGGTATCAATATCTTCGTATGCCCAATATCTTGGTGTTGGTTGAGCATTATCCGGTGTTGGGTCAGAAACTCTTAACTCTCCAATTACTATTGTAAATGGTCTAATAGCAAAATAACCACCTTCACCATAAACATAAAGGGTGCAAGGAATCGGTGTTTCAGGCATAATTGTGGGCTCAGCAAATACTTTAAAGTGATCAAGATAATTATAAACAACCGAATCAACTAAGATTGTTCCATAAGTGCCGAAGGAATCAAGAATATGAAAACGGCTATCTCCGGATTTTAAAATCGCATAGACATTGTAAGCATTTCCCCTACCCTGATTTCTTAAACCAATATAAATATAGGCACTTTCATTTGGATCCACCCTTCGGTTATTATTACCAATTGAGTCGTTAACAATTAATGAATGGTAATTTATCACTGGTGCGCCCACAATAATTGGAATATAAGAAACCCATGTGGAATCGTTAATATCTTTACAAATTAATTGGAAGTTTAATAAATAACCGTTGGTACAGGCAGTAGCCACTTCAAATTTAAAGCCATCTTCACCAGTAAAAGCCGAATCGTTTTGTGGTATATCACCAAAAGTTTTTAGAGAATCGGTGATATTAATATTTGGGTCGTTAATTACTAATTTACCAATTACATCTTCCGCCAATGCACCGCCAACATTTTTTACCCAGACAGGAAGATTAATTCTTTCACCAGGATTGACAATTCCATCGCCATTGCCATTTGGTGGAGCGTCATCAATATAATGTCTTAAATAAATTACATAAGGAGTTGTTCCCGGAGTTGCCATACAAGTAGCAGTATAAGGTAAAATCTCATGACCAGTAACTGTCAAACTAAATTCACCTGGTGTTTGAGCATTAATATTTAGAGTAACCTGTCCTGCTTGATTAGTATAACCATAAACATAGAACTCATTCTCTTTATAGGCACAAACCAAAGCACCTTCCAAAGGCATACCTTGTTTTAAGACAGTTACCGCCATTTGATAAGGACCTAAAGGAACTACCATTGGATGTTGAACAAGCGGTGAGACTGGTTTTCCTGTCCAAACTTCTAATGCTGGGTCACCAAGCCAAAAATACATTTCTATATTATCCGGACCACCGCTACCTTGGTGCCTTAAAGCAATATGAGCATCAGCAAAAAGCATTAACCAACCTAAATCCCACATCGGTGCTTTATAATTCCTTGCTGGTGTCGGTATTGTTATTGTATCTCCTAAACAACGATATAACATTGAGTCATATCCATGGTTAGGAATGGTATAAGATGGGTCAGAGGCTCCTAACGAAGCAACCGCACCACCAGGATATTTCTTTAACCAAAGTTCACCTAAACAATCAGTAGAATGATCAATCCGATGGCATAGACAGGCGATATTGAAAACAACCGGTGTCCTGTCGCCATTATTTAAAGCATTTATTTGGGCTGCTCCCCATTGTTGATTATCATAACCCCAAGCATCCCAAGCAGTTTCTAAACCATGACCACGATAATTGACAATAACCCGACCACTATCAATCCGAGCAATTAAAGCAGCATTTGTCGCATAGGGCAAGGCACCCATTAAAGTATCCATATCATATTTGTAATAAGGATAATTATGGAAATAGATTCCTCTTTTACAAGCCGAATATTTTGCTGGATATTGTTCTTTATGGGCAACTAATACTGATTTAGCAAGCCAAGTATCTAATGGTGGATTAATCATAAATTTCAAGGTCTTTTTCAACATCACTTGTAATTCCGGAACTGTTTGGCAAGAGAAACGACCAATTCCCACCTCTCCATAATAGTCAATTGTTGGAAAATCACAATACCAGAAATCAGATGGAAAAGAACCAAAAGCATAAGAAGGCGGAACATAATTGGCATCACCAACAAGTAAAACCCATCTCAAAACCGGTGGTGAATTCCTATTGTATTCTGCCACGATTGAATCTTTTATCTCCTGAGAAGTCCAACTGGATTTTGAGATTACCCTTGTCTCAATTCCTCTTTTGTAATGCCATTTTACTAAGGTATCAATTGCTTCGGCAAAATTGGAATGGGTAATAACTAAATATCTTACACCAGGTGAATCAATATATCTTACATCTTTGGGATAATCCTCATAATTGAGCAACGTCTTTTTTAATACCTTAGCAAACCAGGGTTCAATAATCTTTGTCTGCCAATAGCCACTAATATATCTAACTTTCACTTTTAGATAGTGATATACTTTTAATCTTTTATTAACCGCATCATAATTAAAAGGAACGAAAACAAGATTTGCTAAATAGGTTTCTCGCCAACGGGCATAAGATAAACTAAGCAAAATATTTTCCGGATAAGAGGTAGCATTATTGTAAAAATACCTGTCAATAACAAACTCCCGATTTTCTTTCTCATCAGTTGTTGGTGGTTGGAAAGGATAGACAAGAATATTTTCATAAGTTTCGTATCGGCTTTCAAGAATTTCAACCTCTACTTTGCCATTATCAGGAATACCAATAACCCTACTAATCTTGGGCAATTCCGGTTTGCCAACCTCTTCGGTTGTTCCTTCTTCACCAAGAAGATAAAGTTTTGTATAGATAACTCCGCCTTTTTCAATATCTTCTGTTTTAATACCAGGAATGGAAATTTCCAAAACTGCTTCTTGATAGGTATGGGAAACAAGATTAATCTTTACTGGCTCTTCCAATTTTCCTTTTCCTAACCAGCCAGCAAAGGTTAAAGTAATAGATAAAAATAAGATAAGGTAACGCATAAGCCCTCCTTATTTAATATGGATTATCTTTTTAACAACTTGATTATTCTCTGCTTTTATTCTCAAAGTATAAATACCTGTTCCTAACTTTTTACCATTGGTATCTTTGAAATCCCAAACGAACTCTTTATCTTTTACCTTAAACTCTTTTATCTTTCTGCCAAAGATATCAAAAATCGTTATCTCGGCTTCTTTGAAAGGTAAAACCATTTTTAATATTTTTTGGGGATTAGCAATAATAATTTCTTTCTTTTTATTTTCTAATCTCTTAGCAAATTCTTTAATTCCAATATAAGCAACTGTGTCGGTAGTAAATTTAATCGCTCGACCGGGAACAATGGGCGCACAAGCACGATGATAGGTATTATTATATAAAGCATTAATGCCGATCGTATTTGTCTGGTCTTCAATGCCAACGGTATTTGATTGATAATAATTGGCAGTAAGATATTGGAAAATTATCTCGTTATCACCAGTATAGGTCCTTACTGTTGTATCATAAATAATTATCTCAAACTTGTCCCAAGAAGTCCTTGGATTATAATAATGAACACTATCCCATTCTAAAATCATCCGGTGATTTAATGTATCATAATAAAACCAAATTCCATTACCATAAGGTGGATATAAATCATCCCAATTAACACATATCATCGCACTCGGATTTGTTGTTGTTGGATCCGGTAATGGTTGATTAGTATAAACTGTTGAAGAGGTATATTCCGGTGTTATCCAACCATTGCCACAGATTGAGAATTGACCAGTATAAAGAGTGCCATAATATCTAAATGGGAATGGTAAGTTAAATTGAATTGTCTGGTCATCAGAAGTTATTGGTAGTCTTGTACCAACATTTCTTATCTCAACCCATTCAAATTCTGGACATTCAACATAGAAAGTATCAATATTATCGTATGCCCAATATCTTGCTGGAACTCTTGGACCATCAGGAATTGGGTCAACAATTGTTACTTCACCAACAACAATATAAAATGGTTTTACAAATGTCCAACTTTCGGAATTAATAATTAATGTGCAAGGAACAGGAAATTCTCTTGGTATTGAAGAACTGGCATAAACTTTATATCGGTCAATTTGGTTATATATCACGCTATCTACTAAGATTGTGCCATAAGTACCAAAAGAATCTAAAACAATAAATCTTGGGTCACCAGATTTTAAAATAGCATAAACATTATATCCATTTCCCAAACCAGTATTTTTAATTCCAACAGCAACATAAGCAGTCTCTCCTGGGTCAATTTTCCCATTATTATTTCCACCCGGTGGTGAATCCCAAGCAATTACTCCTGTTGGTTGTAAAATCGGTGTGCCAACTTTTAAATCTAATGATGAAATCCATAAGGAATCTAAGGTATCTCTCAATTCTAAATTGAATTTTATTGAATAACCATTAGTGCAGGCAGAAGATACTTGAAAATTATATCCATCTTCACCGGTATAAGCCGATTCACCAGCAGCAATATTTCCAAAATATTTCACTGAATCAGTAATCGTAATATTCGGGTCAATCGTATCTAAAACAAGTTTTCCCCAAACACCTAAGACTTGATAATCGCAGCGGTTTAGCACCCATAAAGGCATCTCAATCTCCTCACCGGGATTAATAATTCCATCGCCATTACCATTTGGTGGGTTGTCAACAATTAGATGGCGATAATATCTCACACCAGTTGGTAGTGGTGTTGCCATCACCGCATTATAAGCGTCAATTCTTCCAGCGCCGAATAAAGTATCTTTACCTGGTAAACCTAAATCAACTCCGGTATTTTGTAAAATTGAGTCAATCTCTCTTGGTGTCAATTCTGGGTTTTTGGAAAGCATTAAAGCAACTGTTCCGGCAGTATGGGGTGTTGCCATTGAAGTTCCACTCATTAACCGATAACCACTATTATTTTGATAATCGCAAGACAAAACATCAACTCCTGGTGCCGAAACATCTGGTTTTTTCAATCCTGGTGGATAGGGATAATCATTAAAAGGTGGAACATTTTGCCAAGTTACCGGTCCACGGGAAGAAAAAGAAGCAATATTATCTAAAGAATCAGTAGCACCAATAGAAATCACATCGGACTGGGCACCTTGGGCACCATTTTGTGGATGGCGCCAAGGAGAAGGCACATTACCTGGGCAACGACAAGAATTTGGTGGTGAAATACTTTGTTCATTACCGGCAGCAACAATCATTGGAATACCAGCAGCACCAACATTATTACAATTTGTCCGCCAGATTGCCTGCCTTGGATTCCAAGATATCATCCAGCCCAAAGACATTGAGATCAAATCACCACCATTTTCCGGTGATAGAGGCGGCGAAATAACAAACTCCATTGCCTGCCATACTTGATTTTCGGCAATTGTGTCCGCAACTGTCCTAACTCTTAATGCCATAATCTGGGCATCGGGCGCAACACCACATTGGGTTCCCGCAGTTCCGTCAGAAGCAATTGTTCCGGCACAATGGGTTCCATGACCCCGAATATCTATCGGATTATTATTATTTTCTTCGAAATTCCAACCATGATAAGGATAATTTGGATCTTCCCACATATGGTCTCTTAAATCTAAATGATTATAATTGACACCGGTATCAATCAAACCAACAACAATTCCTTGTCCAGTATAACCAAGTGCCCAAACCTCTGGTGCTCTAATCTTTCTCACTCCATAAGTAATAGCATCTTTAATTTTAGTAATATCGCCTTTTTGTGGT